>DASPMK010000020.1:0-2673 GCA_035627075.1 Azospirillaceae bacterium | reverse complement strand
TTCGGGCAGACTCAGTGACGATCGACCCCCGGGAACTCGAGCGGCTATTGGCCGATCGGCCGCTTGGATCGCGCACCGCGATGCAAGGAGTGCGCGAGAATTTCCCTGAGATCGTCGCGTTGCGAAAACGCGGCTTCTCCTGGTCCGAAATCTCCGAAGTCCTGGCACGGATGGGGGTAATGTCGCGTGATGATCGCCCGATCTCCATGGTGGCGCTTCGCTCGGCGTTCTTCCTGGTCGGCTTGGAGCAGGGACAGCACAGTCGCCCGCCGACCGCCCCCTACGTCGACCCATCCTTTGCTGTCGACGAGCCTGCCGCTGTCGCAGTGCTCCCGGCGCC
This sequence comes from Azospirillaceae bacterium, assembly GCA_035627075.1. Classification (GTDB taxonomy): domain Bacteria; phylum Pseudomonadota; class Alphaproteobacteria; order Azospirillales; family Azospirillaceae; genus DASPMK01. Next base: position 2,333 of record DASPMK010000020.1, on the reverse strand, counting down.
GGAAACGATCACCGTACCCGATGCTCCGCCGGCCCAGAGCGTGAACCCAAGGCCGGATGCCGATCCGGAGTCGTCCCTTCCAGCCAGTGTTGCCGTCGCCACGGCCTCCGTCGTCGATGCCCCGATCGCAGCCGAGCCTCCCCTGCCGTTTCCCGAGCCGCCGAACGGTGATGCTCGGTCAGGAACGGCTATGGAGGACGAGGCGATCGAACCGGCTTCCGAGGTCGCGTCGCCCGCAACGGCCGACTGGCTGGCCAGTGCTACGGTCCCGGTCGAGTCTGTTCCCGCTCCGCCAAGGCCGGCGGCGTTGGTTGTGGACGTCCCTGAGCCGACAATCCACCATGAGGCGGAAGCGGCAAGGAACGCTGTCACCGACTGGTTTCGCCGGCTTGGCGAGCCGCAAGCCCGTGAGCCGCAAGCCGCCGCGTCGCCGGCCATGTTGTCGCCTCCCGTGGCGCAATCGGTCGCACCGCCGCACCTGCATCCCCTGACGGAACAGTCGGCCGACTGGACACGGCCGGTCCAGGCCATTGTCGATAGCGCTGCCCCTCTTCCCGCGCTTTCCGCCAGCGTGTCGCCGCCGGTCCCGCCGCCACTGCCGAAAGTGATGACGGCGCGTCCTGACCCGGCCGCCTCGGAAGTCCCTTCTTTATCTCCACCAACCATTGCCGCGCCGGTATCGCTGTCCTCGCGAACGGTGGGCGCCGTTTCAGCCGTTCCGCTGGCGGCACCTCCCCCTCGCAGCCGTTTGTCGCCGGACGATGCCTTGAAATGGAACTGGACTTTGCGTCGCGATGATTCCAAAAACCTATCCTGACGCCACGTACGAAACCGAAAGACATTTTCACCGTTGAAAGGCTGACCGCATGCTGGGATCGATTCTTGTTCTCAATGATCGTGGTGGCGTGGGCAAGACTCTGCTGACCCATCACCTGATGGCCACGGCGATGCTGGAAGGCCTGTCGTTGCGTGTGGTCGAGTACGAAGTCAATGAACGCCTCGCCCGCTTGTTCGGCACGGAGATGGTGGAACACCGCCGCATCTCGCAGGAATTTGCCAACCTGATGGGCACGGGCGACAGCTTCTTCGAGTACTGGGACGCTATCGGTCCCGAACTACAGCGCGGCGGCCGTCTTTATGACTTTGGCGGCAACATCTCGCAGTGGTTCTTCAACTGGGCCGAGGTGTCAGGCTTCGACTACTATGTCGGCGACGGTTCGCGTTTGGTGTTCATGGTCCCGGTCACGGTGGACCTCGCCTCGCTGCAGACCGGCATGGCGACGCTGGAGCGCATCGCCGCCATTGCTCCGGGCGCGCGCCGTGTGCTGGTGGAGAACGGCGTGTCCGGCTCGTTCGCGCAGCTTGAGGATTCGCACTACGCCAAGCGCAAGGCCGAGATGGTGGAGCGTGAGAACCTGTCGGTGATTCAGATGCCGCCATGCACCGCCCCGGCCTGGGCACGGCTGACCGGTCATCGCCTGGATGAGGTTGCCGCCATGGGCCGCGAGGATTTGATCCGCCTGGGCATGACGCCACCGGTGGCCGCGCGCTCGCTGATCGTGATCCAGGACTGGCTGCGCACCATCCGTCAGGCGCTGCTGCCATACCTGCAGGAAGCCTTCCGTCCGGGCTCGGGTGACAACACCCCGTTGCTCGGTCGCGGCAATACCCGTCAAGGCGCCGTCTGACCCGAAGGCAGTCGCCTTGTGCGCGTCTAAGAGCCTGTTCCGGAGAAGTTTAGGCTGATTTGGTCCCGGCGCCCGGGCGTGATCCTGGGCGTTTTGGGCTGTTCCCCCACGGCACAGCGTCCAACAGGACCGAGGGGGGGCAAGCCATGCCGTCTGACTGCTGCCCGTTTTGAAAGTGGGGTCCGCCCCGTTTGAAGTGGACCCCAGCCTGAGGAGCAGCGGAGCCGGTTGGTAAGGTGGAAGGCCGCTTCGTTTCCGTTTCCTTCATCCGACCGTTTAAATCGGCAGTTGCGGCTGTGGGTATGTGGGCAACGCGCCCGCGTTGCCCAAGCGCTGCGTCCTATCCACAGCCGGCGCTCCGAGGCTGCCGGTGACGCCGTCCCGCCAGACCGCCAGCGGCGTCCGGTCGCCCAGCGCCTGATGAGGGCGGCGGGTGTTGTACAATCGGAGCCGTCATCCGCCGCGAGCCGAGGAACGGCCACGCGCATCGGCGCCGGATCGACAGGGAGGCATGGCTGCGGTCGAGCAAGGCTCTACGGTCCGAAGCCGGGCCGGATCGGCCACCGTCGCCTCTTCCCGCAACGCCTCCAGCGCGATCTTCGCCTTCAGCGCCGCATCGATCTTCCGTCTCGTCTTCCTCGTCAT
>DASPMK010000019.1:0-30450 GCA_035627075.1 Azospirillaceae bacterium | reverse complement strand
CCGGTTACGATCTTCTGGCTGTATTCACCGATCACCGCCTGGTCCAGTTCGAACAGATCGATGAGCTTGGCGTAGAAGGACTTGCCGCGCAGCATGTCCTCAAGCTTTTCCTCGGACAGAAGGCGCGAAACACGGCGGTCGATGAGCTTGGCGGTCTTCTTGCCGCCGATGAAGGTCCCCTGTTTCTTCAGCCGGGCGGCGACGGTACCGGTGGCGATCAGTTCCTCGATTATGCCCGAGGTCCCAAGGAGATCGACATCGGAGACGGGCGCCAACCGGTCGTCGCGCATCAGCAGCCGATGGATCGATACCTCGATGCCCCGCCGGCAGATGGTCATATCCCATTCCGACAGCAGCTTGTTGAGCCGACGCGCCAGTGGTGTCATGCCCGGCAGGTCGATGGTTTCACCGCTCCACAAGTCGGCCAGCATCTCCAGCAGCGCCCGATAGTCACGCAGCCAGCCGAACAGTTCCAGGTTGGCGGCGGGACTTGCCAGGATTTCGCCCAGCACCTGATCGACGACGGTGAAGGCCTCGGCCGGCGCCTCGCCCTCGATCAGCGCGATCAGCCGGTCCGTCTTGGCGGCATAGGTCTTGAGGCCGACCAAGTGGTGCGCCAGCAGCGCATCGATGTCGAACCGCCCCTCAAAGCCCGGGTTGGCGCCGTACAGCTTCTTCACCGCCGCCGCGAAGGTGCGGGGGTCAAGGCCGGGCGGCTCCCCCCTGCGTCCGCGTTGGGTGGTGAAGCGGACGACCTCCTCCTCCAGCGCTACCAGTTCCTCAAATCGCTTCTTGGCCATAGGGCCCTTGGCGTGGGTCTGGGCGCTGGCGGCGCGCTGGAGCAGCGTCAGCCGCAGGTTATAGCCCGCCAGTTCACGCTGAAGGTGGGGCAGGTGGAGGAGCTCGGTCGGCGTAAGATGGCGCCCGTCCAGGAATTCCTGGAACAGCTCGCGAATCCAGAAGCGGGGGACCGGATTATAGAAATCCGCCATCGTGCGGCAATAGGCGGCGCTGTCGGTTTCCGTGCTTTCCGCCTGAAAGGCGTCCAGCTGGACCTCACCCCCCGTCACGTCGTCGATTGCCTCGTCGGCCGCCATATATACTGTTCCGTCGTCTGAGCGTGGCGCTACTGTGGCGCCAAAAATGCTACATTGTCGTTAATCAAGAGCTAAACCTTTTCCTCCCGTCAACCAATCAGAAGATCACGAACAGCGGCCACCAGCTTGGGCGAATCAATCGGCTTGCCAAGGAAAGCGCGGCGCCGGCCTTCGGCCAGGGTCAACCCATCGGCCTGGGGGCCGGGAGCGTAGCCGGACATGAAGAGAATCGGCACCGCTGGAGCCTCGCGTTCCATCACCCGCGCCACCTCGACACCGCCGGCCCTGGGCATGACCAGATCGGTAATGACCAGATCGAAGGCACCGTCGTGGGCACGGAACACCTCGACCGCGTCGACGCCGTCCACTGCGGTGACCACCTTCAATCCCTGGTCTCCCAACGTCAGCCGGATAAAGTCGCGGACCTGATCCTCGTCCTCCACCAGCAGCACGGTGGCGTGCAGATGGTGGTCCAGGGCCTCGTGGGGGGCCTCGGCCTCGCCGCTCACCGTCCCGGCCTCGGCCGGCAGGTACAGGATGAAGGTGGACCCTCGGCCGATTTCCGAGGTCACCTCGACGGCGCCGCCCGCCCGCGTGATGGTCGAATACACGAGCGGCAACCCCAGGCCGGTGCCTTTGCCCTGTTCCTTGGTGGTGAAGAAGGGTTCGAAGATGCGGTCGAGAACGGCCGGCTCGATGCCGCTGCCGGTGTCGCGCACGGAAATGGCGACGTAGCGCGCCCCGCGCAGGTCGGGGTGGCGGTCGCGCATGGCGGGTGTGGGTTTCACCAGATCGGCGATGATGGTGATGGTGCCGCCGTCCGGCATCGCGTCGCGGCCGTTGATGGCAAGGTTGACCAGCGCTTGGTGCAGAAGTGACGGGTCGGCGTTGAGGTGGATACCGGGGACGCGCACGTCGAAGGCCACCTCCACGCGCTCGCCCATCACCGGGCGCAAGAACCCCTCCAGGTCGTCCATCAGCTTGGACACGGCGAAGCGCTGGATGTTCTCCTGCAGCCCTCGCCGGCTGAAGCTCAAAAGCTGGGCCGTCAGCCCCGCCGCCCGGTCGGATGCCTTGATGATCTCGGTAATGCAGAAATCCACGCGCTTGGTGTCGGCGGTGTTGCGCTTGGCCATATGGGCAAAGCCGCCGATGGCCGTCAGCATATTGTTGAACTCGTGCGCCACGCCGCCGGCCAACTCGCCCACCGCCTGCATCTTGTGGGCGTGTTGGAGTGCCTGTTCGGCGCGCTTCCTATGGGTGATGTCGTTGAACATCACCAGGGACGCCGCCCGGCCTTCGTGGGCGAACAGGAAGACGGAAACCTCGACGTCCACCACCTCGCCGGCATCGTCCAGCACCCGTACTTCCATGGGCTTGCCGTCCCACGGAGTGGCCAGAGGATTGACGAGACGTTGCAGGACGCTGTCCTCGTTGAGCGAGCGGAACCGCTCGCCGAGGTCGGTGCCGATGATGGCGGCGGCGGACGGGGCGCCAAAGATGCGGGCCGCCGCCTCGTTGGTGAACAGGATGTGGTTGCCGTCCCAGATCACGATGCCGTAGGGGGCCAGTTCCACCAGTTGACGATAGCGGTACTCGCTTTCCTGGATCGCCGTTTCGTTCTGTAACCGCTCCAGCTCGGCCGCCGCGCGCACGGCGAAGATGTCGAGAAGGGTGCGGGCGGTGGCCGGTTGCTCCAGCGGCTGGCGGGCCAGCACGGCGATGACGCCGACCGGGTTGTTGGCGCTGTCCACCAGCGTCTTGCCGAGATAGGTCTGGGCTCCCCAACGCGCCAGCGCCGATTCGGGCGATAGCCGTTCATCCAGGCGGTCGGTCACGAAGTGGATGTCGTGGTCGCGCGGATCGCCGCCCGGAGCGGCATCGGCGTGGTATTCGAAGTTATGAGCGACCCGGCCGTCCTCCGACACGGCGACGGTTTCGACCACCCCCTGCTCGTCGAACACGCCGATGAACGCCACTTCCACTTTCAGCGCCCGCACAAGGCTGGCGATCAACTGGTGGAAAAACAGATTGCCTTTGGTGCGCGAGACGGTTTGCGACAGCTCCGCCAGCACCCGCTCGAACCGCTTGCGTTCGGTGATGTCGGTGTAGGTCGCCACTACGCCGCCATCGGGCATCGGGCTTTCGCGGGCCTCCACCACGCGGCCGTCGGGCAGCACGATCTCGCTCACCCGCCGGCGCGAGCCGGACTCCCCGCCGCCGGCGGACAGGGTCGCCGTGGTGTCGCCGAAGGTTTCGGTGACGACCACTCCGCGCTCGCGGTCGAGTTCACGCAGGCAGGCCAGCCGCTCGCCCGTCTGAACGAGATCGCGGGGGTACGCCAGCACGCGCGGAAAGTTGCCGTTCCAAGCCAGAAGCCGGCCTTCGCCGTCGGCGACGACGATACCCTGGGCGATGTTGTCGAAGGTGGCCTGTAGCAGCCGGGTCTTGTTGGCCAGCGCCTCTTCGTGGCGCTTCAGTTCGGTGATGTCGGTCAGGATCTTCACCACGCCGCCGGAGCGGGTGGCGCGCTCGCTGATGCGGTACCAGCAGCCGTCGGCAAGGCAATGATCGGTGGAGGCACCGGCCTGCATGTGGCGGGCCAGCCGCTCGGCCACCCAGCTCGCCAGATCATTCATCGCCTCCCGATAGCCGCCGCGCTGCGCGGCGACACGCAGCACCTCGGTGAAGGTGACACCCGGCACGAGGCAGTCGGCGAGCAGCGGATAGGCGGCGCGATAGCGTTCGTTACACACCACCAGCCGGCCGTCGGCGCCGAAAAGCACGAAACCTTCGGAGATGCTCTCCACTGCGTCGTAGAGCAGGTCGCGGATGCGCTCGGCCTCGCGGAAGGCGCGCACCTGCTCGGTGATGTCAACGCCGGTGCCGCGGTAGCCCTGAAAGCGGCCGGCGGCGTCGAAGAACGGCTGACCCGACAGTCGCAGGGTACGGTGACCGCCGCCGTTCTCCAACTCCAATTCCACCGCGACGTTGCGGAACGGCTGATGGACCGCCAGGGCCTCGTGCAGGGTCCGACCGGCCTCGCCGTCGCCCTGGCTATGGGCGAGACGCTTCAGGGTGTGGCCCAGCACCGCATCGGACCGGCCGCCCAGCGCCTCACCCAGACGATCCGAAACAAAAGTGTAGGTGTGATCACGGTCGCTCTCCCACAGCCAGTCCGACGCCGTCTCGGCGAAAACCCGGAAGCGCGCTTCGCTCTCGGTAAGCCGTCGCCCGGACTGCGCCAGAGCCGCCGCGGTGCTGTTTGACCGCACGATGGCCATCAGTCCCAGGGCCAGCATGACCATCAGTGCCCCCGATACCGGCACCAGGGCATCCTGGAAAAGCTGCCGGCCACGATGCGGCGGCTCCCAGGCGAGTTGCGCCAGGCTTGCGCCATCGGCCCCGGTGATCGGCCATGAGGCCGCCAGCCCACCCTCCCCGGCCGCCACGAGCCGCAGGCGATCCAGGCCAAAGCCCTCCCCGAACTCATCCAGCATGCCGCCATCCAGCCGCCGGACGAGCAGGAGCACCGTGCCGTCGGCGCGTGGCCCCTGGTATTCAGGCCCGGCGGTCACCTCGGCCGCCGCCGCCATCACCACGTCGGCACCCCGGCGCAGGAAGCCGGACACGGGGGCGGGCGTTGGGGCGGGGTGAGTTTCCGTTCCTGGCGGTGTCTGCCGACGGGCCCGCTCCACCAGTTCGCGAATCCCTCCCGAATAGCTCGCCATGGGGTCGTCGTCGGGACCGCGCCAGCCGCCCTCCCAGGTAAAGGCCGGATGGTTGCGGGCATCCAGGACATAGGCGCTGGTAATGTTGAAGTGGCTGGCCAACGCCCCGCCAAGGCGGCTTTCCGCCCAGCCCGCATCCAGGTTCGCCGCCAGCTTGTCGAACGCTTCCGTCGACCAGCCGGCCTCCGCCGCCACCCGCTCCAGCATCCGGCTTTCACGGGCGAGCAGGTTCTCCACCAGTTCGATCGTCTCGTCCCGCTCGTAGCCATCCTGCCGCCAGCCAGCGGCTGTCAAGATGCCGATCACCACCGCCACCCCGGCCACCATCAGGAACAGGCTGGGCAACGTCACCTTAAGGGCACGGCGATCCTTCGCGTCCGCCTGGAGCACCATGCTTCCCCTCCGCCGGCTGGCTTGCGGCGACACGACAAGGAACGCTCGCGCCCTCGGGGCGTGTCACAATGTAGAATTTAACACTCTAAACGAACGGCGAAAATCCGGTCAAGCCGAACTCCACGACCGTTGCTCGGCCAAGTGTACCAAGGACACAAAGGCGGCCACGCGCCCGCATGGACGCACAGCCAAGCGGCCGAATGGCCGCGCCCGGCGTGGAGACGCAGGTCAAGCCCGCGCAGGACGACATAAAGCAACGTCGTGATAGGCCGTTGATTGTTCCAGGACAGGCTCTCATATCGAAGGCGGTTGATGGAAGCCATCAACCGCCTTCGATATGATACGGACGAAACCTTCAGTCGTCGGTATACGGTGCCTGTTCTACTGGCTTTGGCCGCTTGTGGGCTGTGGGATGGGTGTTCCGCCGGCCGTTTCCTGGTTCTGCCTCACGGCGCCGGCCGCCACCAACCGCCACAGCGAGCCCGGCGGGTTTTCGGCCGCCGCCGGGCCGCCGTAGTTGCAATTGCACGAGGTCACGTACATCTCGCCGTTCTCGTCCTCGCCGCCGCCGGTAATCTGGACGTCCGTGTCGATGAGTTCTTGGAAGGCCCACTGGTTCCGGCCGTCGCGCGCCAGCCCCCAGACCTTGCCCGAACAGTAGTCACCCACGAAGTAGACGCCGTTCAGCTCGCGAAACTCACGGCCGCGATAGATGCCCAAACCCATTACCGCGCAACCATCCTGGTGGTTGTATTCCGCCACCGGCGGAATGCCGACGGCCGGGCAGTTCGGCTGGTCGATGGGGAAACAGTGGGTGCCCATCAGGAATTTCCAGCCGTAGTTCTGGCCACCGCCGGTGCCGGCCGGCTGGACGTTGATCTCCTCCCAATGATTTTGCCCGACGTCGGGCAGATACAGGTCGCCGGTCTGCCGATCGAAGCTGAATTTCCAGGGATTGCGCAAGCCATAGGCCCAGATTTCCGGCTTCGCATAGGTATGGATCTTGGCGAAGGCGCTCTCCGGAATATCGAAAAGCTGGACGAGTTGGGTCGGTTGGGTGAAGGGATTGTCGCGCGGGATGGCGTAGGGCTGGTTATCGGGGGTGTTGACGTCGATGCGCAGCAGCTTGCCCAGCAGCGTGCCCAGGTTCTGACCGGCCTCCAGCGGGTCGCCTTCCCAGCCGCCGTCGCCGGACCCGATGTAGAGAAGTCCGTCGGGGCCGAAGGCCAACTCGCCGCCGTTGTGGTTGGCGTAGGGCTGGTCGATCTGCATGATCACCTTGGCGCTGTTGGGGTCAGCCTTGTCCGGATTGTCGGCCGATACCTTGTAGCGGACGATCATGGAATCACCGTTGCGCATCATCTCGGCGAAGTGGACGTAGAAGAAGCCGTTGTTCCGGAAGTCCGGGTGGAACTCGATGTCGTAGAGCCCCTGTTCCAGGAAGGAGCTTACGGTCTTGTCCACGATGTCGAGAAACGGCTCCTTCTGGATCTGACCGTTTTTGACGATCATCACGCGGCCGTGACGCTCGACCGTGAAAAGCCGGCCGGAGCCGTCGCGCGCCGAAACCACATTGACCGGGTCGATCAGCCCATCGGCGACTTTAACCAATTGAACTTGTGGATTTCCCGGCAGACGTCCACCGGGCTGGGCGGCCTGCATCGGTGGGGCGCCGCCCGCCGGTTGCGCCGGTTGCGCCTGTCCGGGCTGCTGGCCCTGACCTTCCGGACGGGCGGCCTGCTGCGCTAGCGAGGTACCCGATAGAAGAGTTGCGGCCATAATGATCGATAGGATGTGCTTCATGGCGTCCTTCCCCGACTTGGTCTCTGGGCGCTGGAACAGACGCCCATGGGGAGAGTTCCGGCGGGGAATCCCGCACCATGCGACAGGGTGTTTGCGCTCTTTCGCCTGACGCACCCGATGTGCCCCGAGCGATGCGATGCCGGGCTTTCCGGATTAGGGCGGAACTTCATCGAAGGAGCCGAGTTGCCACGCTTGTACGACCGAGCCCGGCAGCGCGCCGGGCCAGGGAGCGGACATGGCGGAACATCTGATGGGCGAGGCAGAGGGGATCGGGGCACGGTGCCTCATGCAGAGGTTCACCGTCGCTTTCGAATACCCCGTCCATTTCACCCGTGGGTTGTTCGATCCGCGCAACCCGTTGCTGGCCGATACCATGGCAAGACCGGCGCGCTTCATCGCCATCCTGGACGACGGTCTCGTGGCGCGGCGGCCGGACCTGCCGACGGCCGTCGCGCGATATGCCGATGCTCACCGCGACCGGATAACCTTGGCTGCTCCGCCCGAAACGGTGCCTGGCGGCGAGGCGGCGAAGAACGATCCGGCGCTGGTCGAAGCCTTGCAGCGTCGGATGCGCGATCTTGCCATCGATCGCCATGCCTATGTGCTGGCGATCGGCGGCGGGGCGGTTTTGGACCTTGCCGGTTACGTGGCGGCGACCACCCATCGCGGCGTGCGGCTGATCCGTGTGCCCACCACGGTGTTGGCCCAGAACGATGCGGGTGTCGGGGTGAAGAACAGCGTCAACGCGTTTGGCGCCAAGAACTTTCTCGGCACCTTCGCGCCGCCATGGGCGGTGTTGAACGACCTCGGCCTTCTGGCCACGCTGGACCCGCGCGACCGCCGCGCCGGGATGGCGGAGGCGGTGAAGGTGGCACTGATCCGCGACGCCGCCTTCTTTGCGTGGCTGGAACGCAGCGCCGGGGCGCTGGCTCGTTTCGAGGACGGTCCGGTGGCGACCATGGTCGAGCGCTGCGCCGGGCTGCATCTGAACCATATCACTCAGGGCGGCGACCCGTTCGAGACGGGCAGCGCCCGCCCGCTCGACTTCGGCCATTGGGCCGCGCACCGGCTGGAGATCGTGTCCGGCCACGCGCTACGGCATGGCGAGGCGGTAGCCATCGGCATCGCGCTGGATGCTCGGTATTCCGTGCTCGCCGGTCTGCTGGCGACGGGGCTGGAGGAGCGGATTTCCGGGCTGCTGGAGAACCTGGGTTTCCGGTTGTGGCACCCGGCGATGGCCGATGGCCCGGCACTGCTGACCGGACTCAGGGAGTTCCGTGAGCACCTGGGCGGCGAACTGACGGTGACGCTGCTGGCGGGCATCGGGCGGGGCGTGGACGTCCACGTCATCAACGGAGCCGCGATGCTCGTCGCCGTTGAATGGCTCCGGCGGCGGGATGGAGGGATGCCATGAACCTCGGCGACCTGGGGCATCTCACCTACTGCACCAACATCCACCGCGGCGAAACATGTGATGAGGTGGAACGGGCGTTGCGCCGGCACGTCCCGGCGGTAAAGGCGCGTGTCGCCCCTGACCGGCCGTTCGGGGTGGGCCTGCGCCTGTCGGCGGCGGCGGCGGCGGCGCTCGCCGATCCGGAGCGCTTCGCCGGGTTGCAGGCTCTGCTCGACAGGCACGGGCTTTACGTATTCACCATCAACGGCTTTCCCTACGGCCCCTTCCACGGGCAGCCGGTGAAGGAGACGGTGTACCGGCCGGATTGGCGGGATGATGCCCGCCTCGTCTATACCGACGCGCTGGCCGACCTGCTGGTCCGGTTGCTTCCCCCCGGTCTGACCGGCAGCATCAGCAGCGTGCCCGGCAGCTTCAAACCGTGGATTACCGCACCCGATGACGTTGAAGCGATGGTGGAGCGCCTTGTCCGTCATGCCGGCCACCTCGTGCGGCTGCGGGATGAGACCGGCCGCACCGTCGTCCTGGCCCTGGAGCCGGAGCCGTGCTGTTTCCTGGAAACGGTAGCGGAGACGGCCGCCTTTTTCCACGAGCACCTCTTCGCGCCGGCCGCCGTATCGCGGCTGGCGGCGACGACGGGCCTCGGTCGTGGCGAGGCGGAAGAGGCGCTGCGCCGGCACCTGGGCGTCTGTCTCGACCTCTGCCACGCCGCGGTCGAGTTCGAAGACCCGGACATGATGCTCGACACCCTGCACGCGGCGGGAATCCCGATCGCCAAGATCCAGCTTACGGCGGGTCTGATGCTACCCGACGTCGGACCGGAACCGGCGGCGGTCTTGCGCCCCTTCGCCGACGCGGTCTACCTGCATCAGGTGGTCGAGCGCGGCCCCGCCGGCATTCGCCGCTTCACCGATCTCGACGCCGCCATCGCCGCCGGTGGAGGACACGATCGGGAGTGGCGCGTGCATTTCCATGTGCCGCTTTTCCTGAACGATCTCGGCGCTTTCGGCTCGACACGGTATTTCACCGCCGCCGTCCTGGCACGGCACCGCCGTCGCCCGCTGTCGCCGCACCTGGAGGTCGAAACCTACACCTGGGAGGTGCTGCCCGAGGCCCAGCGCACTCCTGACGTCGCCACCGGAATCGCCAGGGAGCTTGCATGGGTCATGCGGCAACTCGCCCTTGCCGCCTGACGTGGTCGGCGGCGTTGCGCCTCGGCCGGGTGTCCAACCTGCCGACAGTGTGGACCAACGCGCTGGCCGGCGTCGTGCTGGCCGGTGGCGATCGGGCTGGGGCGGCCTTTGCGGTCCTGCTGTTGGGGCTGTCGCTGCTCTATGTCGCGGGCATGTACCTGAATGATTGGTTCGACGCCGGCATCGACGCGCGTGAGCAGCCGAGCCGCCCGATTCCGTCCGGGGCGGCGGAAGCCGGCATGGTGTTGGCCGCCGGCCTCGCCCTGCTGGGAACGGGATGGCTGTTGGTCGCGAGCCTCGGCGGATGTGCGGCGCTGAGCGGGCTGGCGCTGGCCGGGGCCATCTTGCTGTACGACGCTTGGCACAAAGGCAACCCGGCGGGGCCGTTCATCATGGGCCTGTGCCGGGGGCTGGTCTACGTCACGGCGGCGCTGGCGCTGACCGGCACGGTGACGCCGCCGGTCCTGGTCGGGGCGGGGCTGCTGCTCGGCTACATCGTCGGGGTGAGTATCGCGGCCAAGCGCGAGGCATCCTGGCCTGTTGGCCTGTTGATCGCCGGAGCCAGTGTGCTTGACGCCACGGTGGTCGCCGTGGCGGGTGCGCCGGAACTGATCGTCCCGTGCCTGGCCGCCTTCGCCTTGACCCTGGTGCTGCAACGCCACATTCCCGGTACCTAGGAGGCCCTCATGAGCGAGCCCGATGTTGTTGCGATCCGCGCCGTGCTGGCCGGCTGGCTCGACCGGCAACTTGCCCCCTCGGCACGCGACTGGCTGCGCGAGGCGGAAGGGAGCGCCGGGCAGGACCGCGACTTCTTCCTCAAGATCGGCCTCGTCGGGCGAAAGGTCGGGCGGCACGATCTGGCGCTGACGCCCGAGGACCTGAGACAGGCCGAGGCGGCGCGTTCGGGCTGGGACCCGCGCGGCTGGAGCCTCGATCAGGCCGCGCGGGTGTACCTGCTGCTGAGTGCCGGCGATGACGTCGAGCGGCTGGCGTTGCGGCTCGACCAACTTTCGGCGACGGCCGAGATCGGGGAACTGGTCACCTTCCTGCGCGGCCTGCCGCTCTATCCCGGGCCGGAGATGCACCTGCGCCGGGCGCGGGAGGGGGCGCGCAGCAACATGAAGGCGGCCTTTTGCGCCGTGGCGCACGCCAACCCCTATCCGGCCGAACGCTTTTCGGAAGAAGCCTGGAATCACATGGTGCTGAAGGCGCTGTTCATCGGCGTGTCGCTGCACCCTGTCCAAGGACTGGAGCGCCGTGCCAATCCGGCACTGGCGCGCATGCTCTGCGATTATGCCCACGAGCGCTGGGCGGCGCTGCGGCCGGTCAGTCCGGAGCTGTGGCGTTGTGTCGGCCCCTTCGCCGACGACGCGGCTCTGGCCGACCTCGAGCGCGCGCTGGCCAGCCGCGACGAGGCCGAACGGGCCGGCGCGGCCGAGGCGCTGGCGGCGTCGCCGCATCCCGGCGCCGCCCAAGTGCTGGCGCGGGCTTGAGTCATGATCAAGGAGGAACCGGGTATGCGCCTTATCGACCCACACATTCACATGATTTCACGCACCACCGATGACTATCAGGCGATGGCGGCGGCCGGCGTGGTCGCGGTGGTCGAGCCCGCCTTTTGGATCGGCCAGCCGCGCACCAGCGCCGGAAGTTACGCCGACTATCTGGCTTCGTTGGTCGGCTGGGAGCGGTTTCGCGCCGCGCAGTTCGGCATCCAGCACTATTGCGCCATCGGCCTCAACGCCAAGGAGGCCAACAACGAGGAATTGGCCGAGGCCGTTCTCGACCTGCTGCCGCGCTTTGCCGTCAAGGACAGCGTCGTCGCCATCGGCGAGATCGGCTACGACGAGCAGACCGAGGCCGAGGACCGCGCCTTGCGCGACCAGCTCGAACTAGCGCTGGCGGTGGAATTGCCGGTGATGATCCACACGCCGCACCGCGACAAGAAGCGCGGTACCAGCCGCACCATGGACGTGATCGTTGAACACCGGCTGGAACCGTCGCAGGTGGTGATCGACCACAACAACGAGGAGACGGTGGCCGAGGTACTGGACCGGGGGTTCTGGGCCGCCTTCACCATTTATCCCCAAACCAAGATGGGCAACGAGCGGATGGTGGAGATCGTGCGGCGCTATGGCACTGAACGCATCATCGTCGATTCCAGCGCCGACTGGGGCGTGTCCGATCCCCTGGCGGTGCCGAAGACCGCCCGCTTGATGCTGGAGCGCGGGATTGCGCCAGCCGACGTGGAAACCGTCTGCTACCGCAACGCGCTCAGTGCTTACGGCCAGAGCGGCCAGATGCGCGAGGAGGATTGGCTGAACCCGTCCGCGATCGACCAGCGCACCCTGTTCGAGGGCAACTCCGTCCTGCGTGGGCAGGCCCCCCGTGTGGACGAATCGCCGCTGGTGATCGAATGAACGCGCTTGCGCGAGGGCACCGGCGTGGTCTGGCGCCGGAGGATTTCGACGCCATCGTCGCCTATCTTGAGTATCTGCGCGGGCGGAGTTTCTCCATCCCATAAGCCTGGCCGAAGACATGGGCCAGCATCAGGTCCTTGATCGCGGTGGCCGTCACCGCCCCCTCGGGCAACAGGTCGGGCTCCGAGCTGATGACCAGTGGGCCGGCATCGGGATCGGGCATGACGAGGCCGTGCGAACCCTTGACCAGCGTCGCATCCAACGGGATCACGTTCATCAGGGTGCGCAAGCCCAGCGCCTTCTTGAGAAGGCGCCAGCCGACCGCCCCCTTGGGCCAGCGCAGCGCGGGATTGAGGAACAGTTCCACGGGGTCATAGCCGGGCTTGCGGTGGATATCGACCGTCCGGGCGAAGTCGGGGGCGCGATCATCATCGAGCCAGTAATAATAGGTGAACCAGGCATCCGGTTCGGCCAACACCACCAGTTCGCCGGAACGCGGATGGTCCAGGCCGAAGGCCGGCTTGTCCGCCGCGTCCAGCACCCGGTCCACGCCCGGCAGGACTTTCAGCAGCGCCTTGACCTCGGCCAGACGGTCGGGCGCCTGCACATAAACATGGGCTACTTGATGGTCGGCCACGGCGAAGGCCGCAGAGGCGCCGGCGTCGAGAAGCTCGTGCCCCAACTCCTCCCGCACGCGGATCAGACCGGCGTCGCGCAGTGCGCGGTTGATATGCACCGGCCGGGATACCGGGACGATGCCGTATTCCGACAACACGATCACCGCCGCCCCTTCGCGCTCGGCATCGGCGACCAGTTCGCCGCACAGCGCGTCCACTTCGGCAAGATCACGGGCCAGGGCGGGGGCGTCGGGCCCCAGCCGTTGCAAGCCATAGTCGAGGTGGGGCAGATAGACGAGTGTGAGCGTCGGCCGATAGGTGGCGCGCACGTATTGCGCCGAGCGCGCGATCCAGCGGCTTGACGCGATGCCGGTCGCCGGTCCCCAGAACTGGAACAACGGGAACCGCCCGAACCGGCGGGTCAGATCATCACGCAGTTCCGGCGGTTCGGCGTAGCAGTCGGGGATCTTGCGACCATCGGCCGGGTACATCGGCCGCGGCGTTACCCCGACGTTGGCACCCGAGTACATATTGTACCACCAGAACAGGTTGGCGCAGGTGAAGCCGGGATCGAGCCGGCGGCCGGTATCCCACACCTGCTCGCCCTTCACCAACCGGTTGGACTGGCGCCAGAACCACACCTCGGCGAGGTCGCGGAAATACCAGCCGTTGGCGACGATGCCGTGGTCGCGCGGCAGGGCGCCGGTCAGGAATGTCGCTTGCACCGGACAGGTCGCCGCCGGTGTGATGGTATCGAGCGGGCGAAGGCCGCCACGGGTGGCGAGGCGCCGCAGGTTGGGCGTGTGGGGGCCGAGAAGCCGGCGCGTCAAACCGACGACGTTGAGCACGACGGTGGAGCGCATGGACCCGCCCTGGCGTTCGAGGACATCAGCCGGTTGAACCCGTGCCGGAGAGGCTTGTTCCCGGCAGCGCTTCGCGCCCGGGCTGGTTTTGAACCGGAACCGGGCCTAATTGTTTCAAATTCAGCGAAGATTCAGCGGCACAGCCTTTCCCGGCTCCAAAATTTCGTGTTCTATCCCCTCAAGCGTCCGCCGGGAGGAAGGGAGATGGCGAAGGTTCACGAGCAACTCAGGCTGGAAAGCTTTGATGCCGTCCTCGCCGCTCGTCACCGGCGCCGACGGCTACGGACGGTGCCGGGAGGCTTCGTCCGCACCACCCGCGACCCGTAGAAGCATTTCAACGTCTGCGAACCAGGACGAAAACCGCATGCGCATCCTGCACGTCGTTTCGGAAATTTATCCGCTGGTGAAGACCGGAGGCTTGGCCGACGTCGCGGGGGCTCTGCCCGCCGCCCAAGCCCGGCTGGGAGCCGATGTGCGCGTGTTGGTGCCGGGCTATCCGCAGATTCAGGCGGCATTGACCGATGTCCGCACCGTGGCGTCCGACGCCAATCTCTTCCATGGCGGCCCTGCGCAGCTTCGCGAGGGGACACTGAAGGGCGTCGACGTGCCGGCCTATGTTCTGGATTGCGCCGGCCTCTACTGGCGGGCAGGCTCGCCCTATTTCGACCAGACCGGGCACGAGTGGGCCGACAATCACCGCCGTTTCGCCGCCTTGGGCTGGGCGGCTGCCCAACTCGCCGCCAACGCCGATCCCGATTGGCAGCCCGACATCGTCCACGGCCATGACTGGCAGGCCGGTCTTGGTCTCGCCTTTATCGCGTTGCGCGGCGGCTGGCGGCCGGGTTTGGTCACCACCATCCATAACCTCGCCTTCCAGGGCCGCTTTCCGGCCAGCGTGGTCGCCGATCTCGGCCTGTCGCCGCAAGGCTTCTCAATGTTCGGCTACGAGTTCCACGGCGACGTCAGCTTTCTGAAGGCCGCCCTCTACTACGCCGACCGCATCACCACCGTCAGCCGCACCTACGCCCAGGAAATCCAAGAGCCGGAGCAGGGTTTCGGCCTCGATGGCCTCTTGCGCAGCCGGGCGGCCGATCTGGTGGGCATCGTCAACGGCGTCGATTACGACGTATGGGACCCGTCGCGCGACTCCAACCTGCCGCGGCCCTTCGACCGCCACGACCGTTCCGGCAAGGCGGAAGCCAAGGCCGAACTCCAACGCCGCATGGGCCTCAGCGTCGATCCCGATCAGCCGCTGTTCGTGCTGGTCGGCCGGCTGACCACCCATAAGGGCGTCCACCTTCTGCTGGAGGCGACGCCAGCCCTGGTCGCTTCGGGCGCGCAGCTGGCGGTGCTTGGGTCCGGAGAGCGCGACAAGGAGGACGGCTTCCGCTACGCCGCCGGTTTCCACCCCGGTCAGGTGGCCGCGGTCATCGGTTTCGACGAAGGTTTGGCCCATCTTTTCCAGGGTGGAGCCGACGTTACCCTCGTGCCGTCGCTCACCGAACCCTGCGGCCTCACCCAGCTCTACGCCATGCGCTACGGCTCTTTGCCATTGGTCCGCCGAGCAGGCGGGCTCAACGATACCGTGATCAACGCCGACCCCGGGGCCATCGAAGCCGGCACCGCTACCGGCTTCGTCTTCAACGACGCCACCCCGCAGGCGTTGGCCGGCACCATCGGCTGGGCCGCCGGCCTCTACCGCGACAAGGCGCTGTGGTCGCGGCTTCAGAATACCGCCATGGCGCAGGACTTCGGCTGGCCCAACGCGGCGGGCGAATACCTCCGCCTCTACCACGGACTGCGGCCGTCGGTGGCCTGATCCACGGGCGGTTCTACGGGCGGTTCTACGGGCGGTCGGGAGCGCAGTCGCCGCAAAGTTGAAGCGGCAGTCCCTGGGCGACCCATCCGTCTTGACCCTGCACACCACCCGCCACGCTGCGGGCGTTGGTGATACCCATCCGGCCCAGCATCTCGATGGCCGCCGCCGATCGCCGACCCGACCGGCAGATCAGGTGGACCTCCTTGCCCGGGTGGGCGCGGGCCACCGCCGCGGCTTGAATGGCGAAGTCCGGCCCCTGGAAATCGATGCGCAACGCTGCGGGCGGGGTGCCGCTCTGCCGCCATTCCTCGGCCGTGCGGATGTCGATCAGGACGGCCTCGCCAGCCGACGACGCCTTCCAGGCGCTGCTGGAATCAAGGTCCTGGGCCGCCGCCGGCAAAGCGGCCACCAGCGTGGCGGCGATCGTTAAACTTCGGACAAAAAGCATCGGGAGCCTCACTTGAACCGCTTCGTCAGGGCCGACAGATCGGCCGACCACACCCCCTTTTCTACCGCCTGACGCCCCTCGAACACCAGCCAGCTTTGCCGGACGTAGTGGGGCAGAGGCCGGATCAACGCTTCCAGCGCCGTCGCGTCGGCACCGGCCACCGTCAGTGCCGCGCGCCCGCGGTCGTCCCGCTCCACCCAGACGCGAGCGGTTCCCGTGTTTCCGATTTCCGCTGGAACGGGACCCAAGCCCAGAGCCGCGCGCGCCGCTTCAACGTCAGCGTAGATTCCCACGAGCAGGATCGGTGCCTTAGCGGCGCGGGCCTCCTTGACCGCCACCGGCCGCGCCTCGCCGCCGAGCAGCCGGGTGGCCAGGGTTTCGGCCACCGTCCCGCCGCCGGCCAGCACCACCGACCGCTTGGCGGCCAGTGTCACGTCGCGCAGAATCGGCGGCGCCTCGCCGGGTCTCAAAGCCCGGAACAGGTCATGGTCGCGGTCGACGGTCAGCGACCGAGGCTGCGCGTTCAGCTTGATGGTGTCGGTGGTCGTCTCGCCGGTAAGGCGCAGGCGGTGTTCCTCCCCCCCCTGATCCGTCTCGATCCACAGCGGCACGTCCAGCTCGTAGACGGGAGCCGTCTGACTGACCGTCACCGTCACCGCCGGCAGGCCCCCCGGCAGCACGCCCGGCTCGGCCGAGGTCAGCGCCAGCCGCGGCGCTCCCGGTTGCTCCAGCCATTGGCGAAAGAAGGTGGACAGGTCCTCCTGGGCGGCGGCCTCGAAGGCGTGGCGCAGGTCGGCCCAGCCGGCGGCGCGGAAGCGGTTTTCCCACCAGAACAGCCGCACTCCCCAGGAAAAGCGTTCCTCCCCCAGCCGTTCCTTCAGCATGTGGAAAACGAAGGCCGCCTTGTTGTAACCCACCACCTGATCGGCATCATGGGTCTTCGTGCGGAAGCTGGCCAGGGCCCGGTCGCGCGAGGTGGGCAGGGCGGCATAGTCGCGCAGCCACGCCAGCCGCATTTCGCTCGCCGCCCCGGCGTTGCGTAGCGCGTGGTCGGCCATGTAAGTGGTCAGCCCCTCCGCCCAGTTGCCGCTGGCGTAGTCGACAGCGATGCCGTTGCCCCACCAGTTGTGCAGAATTTCGTGCGCCAGCGACTGGCCTCGGAAGAAGGGTAGAGGCAGCACCTGCCGGCTGACGTAGGTCAGACCCGGAAAGCCATATCCCACGGGATGGGCGCCGGAGACGATGGCGAAACCGGCGTAGGGGTAGGGGCCGATCTCCTCTTGATATCGGGCGATGTGCCGCGCCGTGTCGGCCAGAAGGTCGTCGGCCAGGCCAATCAGGTCCTCCGGCAGATAGGCGCGCAGCCGCAGATTTCCCTCCATCCGCTCCCGCACCCGGTACGGTCCGGCGAACAGCGACGGCTCTTCGAGCGGCCGTTCCTCACGGAAGGTGGCGCGATAGCGGCCATCGGTCGTTACCTCGTCCTCCAGCCGGCCGGTGGCCACCGCCACCAGGGGCGAGGGGACGGTCACCGTAAGGACGTAAGAGCCAAGCTCGCCCTCCGCGTGGGGAAACCAGCCGGAGCCGTTGGGCAGAAAGGCCCCTTCCGGTCCGGCCTGCGCGGTGTCGGCTTCGGGCGCCAAGGGGGGCAAGGTGCCCTGGTATTCCAGGGTGACGCCGTCGTCCGTCGCCTGTCGCCGGGTCACGGTAAAGCCGGGGGCCACGGTCAGGTCCGGCATCGCGCCACCTTCGGCCCTTACCCGGTCCACCACCGATAACTGCCGCGTTGCGGGATCGAGCGTCACCTCCAGGATATGGTGCAGGTGCGGAGCGGCAAGCGCCGGGGCGGTCAGCATCATCAGGAACGGCAGGACAAGGGCGAGGCGCATCGGGAGGCTCCCAAGAGGATAGCCCCAAATATAAGGGCAGAAATGCTGTCCCTGCACCCCGGCAAGGGGGATAGCCTTACGCCAGTACGTTCGTCTGAAGCACCAGGGACGAAGGACTGACGCCATCGAGTTCCAGCAGGACCCGGTCGTCGGCCGCAAAGTCGGTGATGGTGTCGCTGCCATGGCCGGCGCTGACGATGAACCGGTCCGGCCCCGTCCTCCCGGTCAGACGGTCGGCGCCGCCGAGCCGGTATGGAGGCTTAGCGAGTCAAAATCCTCATGGAACGCCAGTCTCCAGCCCTCGCCCTTCACGCTCGCCGTCATCGTCTTTCCCTCAAAGCATTGCTTCTTCTAGGCAAACGAATTCTAGGCAAACGAACTCTGCGCGGACGGTGGAAAATCGAAGGCAATTTTCCGGTCGAACACGGTGGTTACCGCGAAAGGCGTGGGGTTTGCTTGCCAATTGTTCCGCATCTTTTATGGAACTTTGCATGAAGGAAGGTGTTGTCGCCACCGGGGTCCAAGAACAGAGGAAGAGATGGCCAAGACCCTACTTATCACCGGCGGCGCTGGTTTCATCGGCTCTCACCTGGCGGATGAATTGTTGCGGTCAGGATACCGCGTACGGGTCCTTGATGCCTTGGACCCTCAAGTTCATGGAGAAGACAGAAAACGACCTGATTACCTTGACCCAGCGGTGGAACTGGTCCGGGGAGATGTCCGCGATGCCGAAGCGGTTGCCGACGCCCTGAGAGGCGTGGACGCGGTCTATCATTTCGCCGGCCGCGTCGGTGTCGGCCAGAGCATGTACCGGATAGGCGATTATGTCGGGATCAACGATCTCGGCACGGCGGTGCTTCTGGAAGCCCTGATCTTGCGGCCGGTCAAACGTCTGGTCGTTGCCTCAAGCATGAGCGTCTACGGCGAGGGGCTTTATCGGGATGCCGAAGGCCGCGCCATCGAGGTGGCCGAGCGCGATCCCGAACATCTGCGCGCCGGCGAGTGGGAGCCCCGGCGAAACGGTGGCTTGCTGACCCCGATGCCGACATCTGAAACCTGCACGCCGCGGCTGGCGTCGGTCTATGCCCTGTCGAAGTTCGTGCAGGAACGTTTGTGCCTGATCATCGGCCGCGCCTACGGTATTCCCACGGTGGCCTTGCGCTTCTTCAACACCTACGGGCCGCGCCAGGCTTTGTCGAATCCCTACACCGGCGTTCTGGCGAACTTCGCCACCCGGCTGCTCAACGGCCGACCGCCGCTGATCTATGAGGACGGGCGCCAGCGGCGTGACTTCGTCCACGTCGGCGATGTGGCCGTTGCCTGCCGCTTGGCGCTGGAGGTGCCAGAGGCGGCGGGGGAGGTGTTCAACATCGCCTCGGGTCGCAGCGTGACGGTCAGCGAGGCCGCCCAGCGCCTCGCGGAGATCCTGTGTCAACGGCACATCGAGCCGGAAATCACCGGACGTTGTCGGGTGGGCGATATCCGCCACTGCTTTGCCGACATCGCCCAGGCCCGCGCCGTTCTGGGTTATGAGCCACGGATTCCCCTGGAAAAGGGTCTGGAGGATCTTGCCGGTTGGCTGGCTTCGCAACACTCGGAGGACCGCATGGACGAGGCCAGCCGCGAGTTGGCCTTAAGAGGACTGTCGGCATGACCGCGCCTTCCGTCCTCATTACTGGCGGTGCCGGCTTCATCGGCACCAATCTGGCCTTTCGCCTCGCCCGTGAGGGGCGGCGGGTGGTGGTGCTCGACAACCTGTCGCGCGCCGGGGTCGGCACCAATCTGGCGGCGTTACGCGCGGCGTTTCCGGATCGCGTGTCCGTTGTGCTGGCCGATGTCCGCGAGGCCGATGTGGTAGCCGCCGTGGTGGCCGAGGCCGGGGCGGTCGTGCATCTCGCGGCCCAGGTGGCGGTGACCACCAGCCTCGTCAACCCCCTCCACGACTTTCAGGTCAATGTGCTGGGCACGCTCAACCTGCTGGAGGCAGTGCGGGCCTGCCGTCGCCCGCCACCCCTGGTGTTTGCCTCGACGAACAAGGTCTATGGCCGACTCGACGACCTTACTCTCGCTTCCGCCCCGCGCCGCGTTGAGCCCAGTGATCCCGACCTGCGCCGTTTCGGAGTGTCGGAGAACCGGCCGTTGTCCTTCATCAGCCCCTATGGCTGCTCCAAGGGGGCGGCGGACCAGTATGTCCTCGACTATGCCCGAAGCTTCGGGATTCCTGCGACGGTGTTTCGTTTGTCTTGCGTCTACGGTCCGTACCAGTGCGGCACCGAGGACCAGGGGTGGGTCGCCCATTTCCTCCTGCGTGCCATCGATGGGCGACCCATCACGCTCTACGGCGACGGACGACAGGTGCGCGACGTGCTCCACGTCGACGACGCCGCCGACGCTATCGTTACGGTATTGGAACGAATGGATTTGGCCGCCGGCAAGGCGTTCAACCTGGGGGGCGGTCCGGACAACGCGGCCAGCCTCCTGGAAATGGTCGACGGGATCGATCGGTTGGCCGGGTATCGGCCTGAGGTCCTCTTCGGCCCGACCCGCATGGGCGACCAGCCCTGGTATGTCGCCGACAGCCGGTGCTTCCAGGGCACGACCGGCTGGCGCCCGAAGGTGTCGTTGGCCGAAGGGGTGGATGGGTTGTTCCAGTGGCTGTCGCGCCATCGTTCGGCTACCGCCAGGGCGGCGGCGTCATGAGGGTGGCGTTGGTTAATCCGCCCTGGAGTTTCGAAGGCGGCATCTACTTCGGGTGTCGCGAATCCCATCTGCCGCTGGAGTTCGGTTACGCCAAAGCACTCCTGGAGCAGACCGGCCACACGGCCGGGATCGTTGATGCCCAGCTTTTTGGCCTGTCATTGGACGAGGTACGTCAGCAGGTCGAGACGTTCGCGCCCGACATCACGGTAGTGACTACGGCACCCAGCTATCTGTTCTGGCGTTGCGCGCCGCCGGAACTGCGCATGCCTAAGGCCACCGTTGCCGCTCTTTCCGGGGTGGGGGGGCGGATGGTGGCGGTCGGGCCGCATGGCTCGACCACTCCGCGCGCGGTCTTGCGCAAACTCGGCGTCGAGGCCGTGGTAATGGGCGAGTGCGAAGAAGTACTGGTCCGTCTTGCCGCCGATGCCGCCGGTTGGCGGGACGTCCCGTCGCTGGCGTTGGGGGATGGCTACGCCATGCAGGTCAACGGCACACCGGCGGCGGTTGATATGGCGGCCCTGCCGGCTCTGGTTTGGCCTGACGCCTGGATTGCCCGTCACCACCACCACCACCATCGTTTCGATACCGAGCCAAGTGGTCCCGGTGCTGAAATGGAAGCCTCGCGCGGCTGTCCCTATCACTGTTCGTTTTGTGCCAAGGCGGACTTTCGTGATGTCTACCGTCGCCGCCCGCTGCCGGTGCTGCTGAAGGAGTTGGACGGGCTGATCGTCCAGGGGGTGGAGTACGTCTACTTCATTGACGAGATTTTTCTGCCGAATGCACCCCTTTTGGAAGCGATGGTTACGCGACGGATACGGTTTGGCGTGCAGACACGCATCGATCTGTGGAAGCCGGCCATGCTGGACCTGCTGGGGCGGGCCGGCTGCGTATCGATCGAGGCCGGCGTCGAGAGCTTGACGCCGGAAGGGCGCCGGGCGCTCGACAAGAACTGCCGCCTGTCCACCGAGGAATTGACCGAGCGGCTGCTGGTAGCCAAACGGCATGTGCCCTTCGTTCAGGCCAATCTCATCGCCGCCACCGACCCGCCCGACGAGGTCGCGCGCTGGCGGGAACGGCTCATCGCGCAAGGGGTGTGGGCCAACGATCCCGTCCCCCTCTTTCCCTATCCCGCGTCGCCGGACTACCGGCGGCTTTGGGGAGCCCCCGATGATCATGCCTGGGAACGGGCGCACGCCTATTACCTCCGACATCACAGGGCCTTTTGCGACATTCAGGATCAGCATCCACTGTCGCTGGCCGAACTGGAAGGCCAGGGGCTTGATTCCCGGCATCCCTGAACCCTGGGGAAACCATGCGCTTCACTCTCTTTTATCAGTCGCTCGTCTCGGACTGGAACCATGGCAATGCGCATTTCCTGAGGGGCGTCGCCCGTGAGTTGGTCCGGCGGGGCCATCACGTCCGCGTCTTCGAGCCGGTGGACGGCTGGAGCCGGACCAATCTCATCGCGGAACAGGGCGAAGGGGCGATCGCCAAGTTTCACACCGCCTTTCCCGAACTCACCTCCGAAACCTATGACCTCGCCGACCCTGGTGTCGGCGAGCCGTTGGACGAGGCGGTGGAAGGCGCCGACGTGGTTATCGTTCATGAATGGAGCGAGCCCGCCCTGGTACGCCACCTCGGTCTGCGGCGGGCGGGAGGAGGGCGGTTCCGACTCCTGTTCCATGATACCCACCATCGGGCCGCCAGCCTTCCCCAGGCGCTCGCCGTCTACGATCTTTCCCCCTTCGACGGCGTGCTGGCCTTCGGGGCATCAGTCGCCGAGCGGTATCGTGCCCATGGCTGGGGGCGCCGGGTGTGGACATGGCACGAGGCGGCCGATACGGCGCTGTTCCATCCCCTGGACGCTGACAAGGAGGGAGATCTCGTCTGGATCGGCAATTGGGGGGATGAGGAGCGCACCGCCGAAGTGCGGGAGTTCCTTCTGCGCCCGGTGCGCGACCTTGGCCTTGTCGCGCGGGTCCACGGCGTACGTTACCCGGCGTCGGCCCTGGCGGAACTTCAGGAGGCCGGCGTCGTCTACGCCGGCTGGTTGCCGAACGTGGACGTTGCCGGCACCTTCGCCCGCTTCCGTGCCACCGTTCATGTGCCCCGCCGCCCTTATGCCGCCGCCCTGCCCGGTATTCCCACCATCCGGGTCTTCGAAGCGCTGGCCTGCGGCATCCCCCTCGTCTCCGCCCCCTGGCAGGATGCCGAAGGATTGTTCCGGGTAGGCGAGGATTTTCTGATTGCCCGAGACGGAAACGAAATGAAGAATATCTTGCGCGGTATTCTGGCCGATCCGGCCTGGGCGGAAAGCCTGTCTCGCCATGGTCTGGAAACCATCCGGACCCGCCACACCTGCGCCCACCGGGTGGATGAGTTGCTGACCATTATCGGTGGCTTAGGCGCCAACGCCGCCGTGGAGGCGGCCTGATGCCCCGGACCATCGCCTTTTTCGGCTCCAGCTTGGTGTCCGCCTACTGGAACGGGGCCGCCACCTATTATCGAGGGATCATTCGAGCGCTGGCCGCTCGTGGTCACCGGGTCACTTTTTTTGAGCCCGATGCCTACGACCGGCAGAAGCACCGCGACATGGACGATCCACCGTGGGCGCGGGTAGTGGTTTATGCCGCCACACCCGACGGCGTTGCGGGGGCCCTGGAGGCAGCGCGCGGCGCCGACGTGGTGGTCAAGGCGTCGGGTGTCGGTGTCTTCGACAATCTGCTGGCCGAAGCGATTCCGGACCTGCGCCGGCAGAGCGGGCTGGCCGTCTATTGGGATGTGGACGCGCCCGCCACGCTTGACCAACTGCGCCGGGAACCCAATGCTGTCCTGGCCCGCCAGATTCCGCGCTACGACCTGATCCTGACCTATGGCGGCGGCCTGCCGGTCGTGGAAGGCTATCGGACGTTGGGTGCCCGTTCCTGTACGCCGGTCTATAACGCACTCGACCCGGAAACCCATCATCCCGTGTTGGCCGAAGACCGTTTCGCTGCCGATCTGACCTTTCTCGGTAACCGCCTGCCCGACCGCGAGGCGCGGGTGGAGAACTTCTTCCTTCAGGCGGCGGCGCTCGGGCCGCAACGCCGCTTTCTCCTGGGTGGGGCGGGATGGGACGACAAGCCAAGGCCGGGCAATGTCCGCTATCTCGGCCACGTCGGCACGCGCGACCACAACGCGCTGAACGTCTCGGCGCTGGCGATACTCAACATCACGCGCGACAGCATGGCGGCCAACGGCTGGTCACCACCGACACGAGTGTTCGAGGCGGCGGGGGCGGGCGGGTGCCTGATTACCGACGCCTGGGCCGGCATCGAGGGTTTTCTGGAACCGGACCGTGAGGTGCTGGTGGCCCGTGACGCGGCCGACGTGACCGCGCATCTCGCCCGGCTGACCCCGGCGCGTGCCCGTGCCATCGGTGTCGCCGCCCGCCGCCGGACGTTGGCCCAGCACACCTACGCCCACCGGGCGGCGCAGGTGGAAGCGTTGCTGGAGGGGAGCTGACCCATGACCGGCGGCCTTTCCATCGTCATTCTCGGCCTGTCGATCACCTCCTCGTGGGGCAACGGCCACGCCGTCACCTACCGCGCTCTGGTCAAGGCGTTGACTCGGCGCGGGCACGACGTGCTTTTCCTGGAACGCGACCGGCCGTGGTACGCCGTCAACCGGGACCAGCCGACGCCATCGGGCTGTCGCACCGTGCTTTACGATACCCTGGAGGAGTTGGCCGACCGCCACGCCGCCGAGGTTCGGGCGGCGGACCTTGTCATCATCGGCTCCTTCGTACCCGACGGGGTGGCCGTCGCCCGCTGGGTGGTCGCGACGGCGCGGGGACTGACGGCGTTCTATGACATCGATACGCCGGCCACGTTGGCGCGGCTGGCCCAAGGCGATCAGGAATATCTGTCGGCCGACCTGGTGCCCGCCTTCGACCTCTACCTGTCATTCACCGGCGGGCCGACGCTCCGCCGGCTGGAGCGCGAGTTCGGCGCGCGGCGCGCGCGGGTGCTATACTGCTCGGCCGATCCCGATCTCTATCATCCTGAAACGATGCCGCTGCGCTGGGACCTGGGATATCTCGGCACCTACAGCGCCGACCGCCAGCCCGGTCTCGACCGGCTGCTTTTGGAATCGGCGCGCCGCTGGCTTGACGGGCGGTTTGCGGTGGCCGGTGCCCAGTATCCGGCTGAAACGCGCTGGCCTGCCGGGGTGGAGCATGTGGCCCATCTGCCGCCGGCCGAGCACCGGGCATTCTACAACGCCCAACGTTTCACCCTCAACGTCACCCGCGCCGACATGGTGGCGGCCGGCTGGTCGCCCAGTGTGCGGCTGTTCGAGGCAGCTGCCTGTGCCACCCCCATCGTCAGTGATCCCTGGACCGGACTCGACCGGCTGTTCGTGCCCGGCCGCGAAATCCTGATCGCCCGCGGCACGGGAGCTGTACTGGCGGTGCTGCGCAACATGCCGGAAGAGCGACGCCTTGCCCTGGGCCAGGCCGCGCGGAGCCGCCTCCTGGCTGAGCACACTCCCGACCATCGGGTGGAGGCGCTGGAATCCTACCTCGATGAAACCGTCGCCCGCGACGTCCGGCGCGCGGCGGTGTTGAGAGGGTGACCATCGCAAAGGGAGGACTCCAATGGCCAAGGAACGCCCGATGGAAGAGACCGGCCGTCAACAGATGAATCCGGGAGACGAAGCCCCGCCGGGCACCCCCGGTACCGGCGACGCGATCTGCCCCGTCTGCCATGGCGACGGCCGCGTCGAGGGGCAGAAATGCTCCAACTGCAACGGCACCGGGGTGGTGATCGAAGGCATTGGTGGTGCCTGACCCGGAGTGATCATCCCGAAAGAAGAATCGCCAATAAGCTGTTGTGTTTACGGCGGATCTGACCCAAAATAAAGGACAGTTCCGCCGTTACAGCTTCACGCGATTCGGAGTCCCCGGCATGGTGAGCAGCGTCACGTCCCCGTCCACCCCTCCCCTCCCCATGAGCCTGCGCGGCCAGGGCAGCGCCGAGGGCTCGACGAAGACCGGCGAACCGGGTAACGGCGCCGCCAAGGCGACCGCGACGCCCGAAGGCAAGGTTCCGTCGCCGGCCGTCGAGGTGCATGTGTCCAGCCGCGCCGGCAGCAGCGATCTCGGCACCATCGATGTGGACAGCCTGTCCGACAGCGACGTCGACAACCTGATCCAGTCGACCGCCAGCCAGCTGGCGGCATCGGGCGCCAGCATTGCCGGCCAGCGCGGCATGGCCGATCTGCAGGCGCTTTTCCAGTAAGTCCGTGTCGGGCCGGAAAACGGCGGCCCCTTTGTCATCCTTTCTCTCACGCGGAGGCGGATGCCCATGGACCGCATCGACTGTGCCGTTATCGGGGCTGGCGTCGTCGGTCTAGCGGTGGCGCGCCGACTGGCGCGGGCGGGCCGCGAGGTCGTGGTGCTGGAGGCCGCTCAGGCTATCGGCACCGAAACCAGTTCACGTAATTCCGAAGTCATTCATGCCGGAATTTACTATCCCTCGGGCAGCCTGAAGACGCGGCTGTGTGTGGCTGGGCGCGATGCCCTTTACGCCTTCTGCCAGGATCATGGCGTCGAGCATCGGCGGATTTCAAAGCTGTTGGTCGCCACGGACGAAGCCCAGATCACCAAACTGGAGGCGCTGGAGCGCCAGGCCAAGGCCAACGGCGTCGATGACCTGCGCTGGCTTACGGCTGCGAAGGCGCGGGTGCTGGAGCCTAATCTGGCGTGTGTCGCGGCGCTGGTTTCGCCGTCCACCGGCATCATCGACAGCCACGGCTTCATGCTGGCCCTCCAGGGCGAGGCCGAAGATCATGGTGCGATGATCGCCTTCAACAGCCCGCTGACGGGCGGGCAAGTGACCGCCGAGGGCATCGAAATCGCCGTCGGCGGGCCGGAACCCATACGCTTATCGGCATCGGCCGTCATCAATTCGGCTGGCTTATCGGCGCAAGCCGTGGCGGCGTCCATCGACGGTATGCCGGCCGACCATATCCCGCCCCGGCGTCTTGCCAAGGGGAATTACTTTGCGCTGGCCAATGGCCAGGCGCCGTTTTCCCGGCTGATCTACCCGGTGCCGGAGGATGGCGGCCTTGGCGTCCACCTGACCGTGGACCTCGGCGGGCAGGCGCGGTTCGGTCCGGACGTGGAATGGTGCCGGACCATCGATTACGCGGTTGATCCGACACGAGGGCTGGCCTTTTATGATTCCATCCGCCGCTATTGGCCGGGCCTGCCGGATGGCGCGCTGGTGCCGGCCTATTCCGGCATACGGCCCAAGATTTCGGGGCCGGGCGAGCCAGCGACCGACTTCCTGGTCCAGGGACCGGAGGAGCATGGGGTAGCAGGGCTCGTCAACCTGTTCGGCATCGAGTCACCGGGGTTGACAGCCGCGCTGGCCATCGCCGATCTGGTCGCCGAACGGTTGGCCGCGTGATCCGCAAGGCTGATCCCACGAAAATTCGTGGTGACGGGACAGCCACTCCTTTATCTAAATGCCGTGTTGCCCGGTCGTTTGGACGGAGAGTTGGGATGACAAACGGAATTCCAGGATCGCGCTTTGGCCGTGGGGCGGTCTTTGCTCTCGCGGTGGCGGCGGGTCTGACGCTCACCGGGGTGGCAAAGGCCGAGCCTTCGGCGGCCGACATTCAATGGGCACAGACGGTCCTGAACGAGAAAGGCTTCAAGGTCGGCCGACCCATCGGCCGGATGACCCCGGAAACCAAGCAGGGGCTATCGGCGTACCAGAAGTCGGTGGGCCTGAAGCAGAGCGGCGAGTTGGATGCTGCCACCATCGCCAAGATGATGGAAAGCCGGCCGGCGGCGAACACCATGAAAACGCTGGGCGCTCCCGATCCCAGTCGCCCCCGCGTCAATTCCAACGCGCCCGAGCCCAAGCCCCAGGCGGCCCCGGTGATGGGCGTCCAATCGGCGGGTGGCGACGGTGACACGGTGATCGGCACGGTGCGCCGCGCCGGCGTGCCCGAGGTGTCGGCCTCGTCCGGGTATCCGGGCGCACCGTCGGCCGCGCCGCGCGTTGGTGTGGCGTCGGAGAGCACGGCGCCGATGCCGGGTCAGACGGTGATGCCCGACGAACCCTTCCGTCTGATGGCGCCCGGTTGGATGCGGTTCGGCATCATCGGTTTTATCGCGGCGGCGTTTGGCTTTGCCGGTTGGTGGTGGTGGTCGAGCGGGCGGCGGCCCGCTCCCACCGAAAGGCCGGCGATGACCCGGCGCGAGCCCACTCTTTGCGCGGGAGAGCCATCAGGAGCGCGGCGCGGCCCGATGCTGTCGGCCCGTGGCGGCGGTTCGGGTGGCGGGCGACGCCCTGGCCGAGCCTAGGTCCAATACCGTTCAGTGACATACGATGAAAACACACTCGCATACTTGAGGGTTTGCCGGGGTGGCAAGAGTGGCTTGGCGCGGGATCGGGTGGGATAGTTGCTCATCTTGCGTTTGACGGTGCGCGGGCGGTGATACGGGCGGTGTTTGAACACTTCCATGATTTGTCGCCCGTATCACCCTCTCGTACCTTGCTTCGCAAGGTGCTGTCGGGTTTGAACCAAAGGCGATTAATGGAAGCCATCAACCGCCTTTGGTATGACACCCCCGACTGCGGTCGGCCGGCTGGCCGAGGATGTCGAGCCGGAGAGCCTCCTCCATCCGTCGTCGGCCGTCAGGGGGAAAAAGCGGCGTGGAAGGGAAGGTTGCGCCGGATGAACTCGACCGTGCCGAGGAAGGACAGCGTGTCCGGATCGCACGGGCCGTGCCGGCTGGCCTCGTACATCAACCGCCGGATGGCGAAGTGGGTCAGCAGCAGGCCGTAGACCTCCTGGCGCACCAGATCGGGCCGCCGGCTGCGCAGCGGCGGCTGCCCACCGGGCAGGATCACCTTGAGTTCCGCCAGCACCAGCTCATCTTTCCAGCGCTCGTGGTACAGCGCCGCCAGGTCGGCGGCGGGGGCCGCCTGCGGGTCCACCAGCGTGGTCACCAGCCGGTAGACCGGATCGCCACCGGGCACATCCGGCAGGCGGTACTCGATGACGCGCACCGGCAGCCCCGCAAGGTCGCGCTGGCGGTGCCGGGGCGACGGGTACAGACGGCTCAGGTACGAGCCATCCTCCAGGCGGCGCACACACGGAAATACTGTTCCCCGGCGCGCCCGCCACAGCAGGTCAGCCCCCGTGGCCGCCGCGTCGCGCCACAGGGCATAGCCCAGGAACGCCCGGTCAGCCAGACACAGCATGCCGGCGCCGAGATGGCGGACGATCTCGCGCGCCAAACGGACTTCGCCGGTCACCACGCCCGCCACCACCGCCGCGAAGATGGCGTGGGTGCCGGTTTCCAGCAGCACCAGCAGGCGCAACTGGGGAAAGCCGCTGGTGCCGCGCGCGGCCTTCGGGCGGCCGAAGTGGCGCTCCACCGCTGGCAGGTCGGCCAGGGCCAGCGTGGTGCCATCGAAGCTGACCAGCCGCCACTGCCGGTACCACGCGCCCGGCGTGCCGGGGACGGCCGGTGGTCGGGCGACACGGCGAAACAGCTCGCGCAACGGCGCCTCGCCCAGGCGGACCCGCGCCTGGGTGATCGCCGACTTGCAGACCAAGCCCACGGCCCCTCCGTCCCAGCGCAGCCAGCGCAAGCCTTCGACAACTCACGCAGCACCTCATCGACCAGATCGGCCGGCACCACGCGGGCCAAAACGCCCAGTGACACGTGCTCGCTGAGACAGGGGCCACTGAGCAGGCAAGAGTGCTTCGATACCATGGGCGGGCACTCCGGGGACGGCGCTCCAACACATCCCCCTCAACAGGGCCGCCCCGCAAAAGCGCCCCATAACCCCGCTTTAAGACGAAAGTTGCTGAACGGTATTGGACCTAGCCCGGATTATGCACCAGACTGGGGTCACCGCTGACCGCCTTTCCGGCTTTCAGCGTAAGGTTGCATCGGACAGCCGCCCGCCCTCGCCGTCAACGGACGACGGGAATGAGGTTCCGGGCTGGTGGTTGACGGGACGGGCGGAGACGGGGGCACGCGGCCCTGGCGATCAGCAGATCAGGCGTGGCAGGCGGCCGAGAACGAGATGGATGATGGCCTGATCGGGGGCGCTGGTGGGCAGATGCACGGTGATCCGGGTCTTCAACTCCTCGACCCGCGCGGCGATCTTCACCAACCGCCCGCGCAGGGGATCGAACTGGGCCACCCGCCAGCGTGAGCGTTTGGGCATCAGGGCGCGCAGGCTCCACAACAGCCAATAGGCTCCGGCATGCAGAAACAGCCGGAACTGGTTGGCCGTCGCCGCCGAGCAGGATGTCCGGTCCGCCGCCAGGTGGGCCTTCCAGGTCTTGATGTGGTTTTCCGCCTGTCCGCGACGGCAGTACACCTCCTCGTAGAGGGCGCGCCCGCGCCCTTGGTGCAGGTTGGTGACGATGAAGCGGGTGTCCACGCCCTGCGGCCCGGCCTCGAGGCGCGCGACGATCCGCCGGACCCGGCTCCAGGTGGCGGCGCCGTCGTAGAATTCCTTGAAGCGGCGTACCTTGTCCGGCCCCGGCGCGGCCTCGAAGCGGGCGCCGGTGCTCGTCTCCAGCGTGGTGACATGGCGGCGCAGCGTCGATGTCGACGCCAGCGCGCGCAGATCGGGCAGGTTCTCCAGGCGCGAGACGGTGGACTGGGAGCACAGGTCGCGCTGCGACGGCCGCCGGTCCAGGGCCATCTTGAACAGCGGATCGGAGCGCAGGCGGTCGGCGTCGTTACCGTCCTCGCAGCCGGCGGCAATGGCCAGCAGGCGGAAGCCGATGATGTCGTCCAACGAGTGGACCGTGCGCGTCGGGTCGCGCGGATCGGCGAGGCAGGCGGCGAGGCGCTCGGCCACCTTCAGCCGCCGTGCCACCTCCCGCAAGGCCAGCACTCCGCCGTCCGAGGACAGCCGCCCGCCATCGAAACGCGCCACCACGGACTTTCCATCGACGGCTGACAGGCCGGGCAGCGGCAGGGTAGGATCAACCATGGCGGGTGGGCGCTCCGGAGACGGTGGATTCTGGTGTGGTAACCGAA
>DASPMK010000018.1:0-4071 GCA_035627075.1 Azospirillaceae bacterium | reverse complement strand
CGTCTTGGCGCCGCGCGAAATGCGGAAGCTGCCCCGGATCGGAAAGCTTTCGCACCGGACTTCCAGGGTCCGCCGGGTCATGGCACCAGCCGGTCAACGATGGCCGCCACCCCCGTCCGCACCGCGTCCACGGCCGGCAGGCCGAGCGCATCCCCGGTTTCCTGCAAAAGTCGCCGCGCCTCATCCTCGGCGAGCGCCGAGGTGTTAACGCTGATACCCACCACCCGTGCCGCCGGATTGGTCAGCCGCGCGCCTTGCTCATGGATGGCGATGCACTCCTCAAGACCCGGCACCGGGCGGCCCGGCAGGCCGCGCATATGCGGCCGGCTCGGCTCGTGGCACATCACCAGGGCGTCGGGCTGCGCGCCGTGGACCAGCGCCAGGGTGACCCCGGCGTAACTCGGGTGCAACAGCGACGCCTGCCCCTCGACGATGTCCCAGTGATCGGGAGCGTTGGCCGGAGTCAACCATTCCACAGCGCCGGCCACGAAATCGGACACCACCGCGTCGATGGACACGCCGGAGCCGGCGATCAGAATGCCGGTCTGGCCGGTGGCGCGGAAATCGGCCTTGAGCTCCCGCGCCCGCATCTCCTTTTCCAGCGCCAGCGCGGTGAACATCTTGCCCACCGAACAGTCCGTGCCGACGGTCAGCAGGCGCTTGCCCGACCGTTTCACGCCGTTGCCGATATCGAACTGTTGAGTCGGGTGGCGGACGTCGAAAATGGAGCGGCCCAGCGCCTCCGCCTTCTCGCGCACCGCGCGGATGTCGGCGACCTTGTTGTGCAGACCCGACGCGATGTCCATGCCCAGGTCCAGCGCCCGCAGCATGGTTTCCTGCCACATCTCGGAAATGCGCCCGCCCCGGTTGGCGACACCGATCAGCAGCGTGCGCGCGCCCTTGGCGGCAGCCTCCTCCAACGTCAGGTCGGGAAGGCTGACATCGGCCTTGCAGCCGGGCAGCCGCAGTTGGCCCACGCACCAATCGCCGCGCCAACGGGCCACGCCGTCGGCCACCTTGGCCGCCAACTGGTCCGGCGCATCACCGAGGAACAACAGGTAAGGGTGGGCAATCGACGACAAGGTAGCCTCCGTCTCCGCTGCTGCCATGCCGGCAGTCTAGCGCAAACAGAGGAAAGATGCAGGCGTTCAGGCGACCTTGTGGACCTCGTCGAGGAACGATTCGACCTGACGGTTCAACAGCTCCGCCTGGGTGGACATCTCCTCGGCCACCGACAGCACCTCGTGCGCGGTATGGCCGGTACGATCGGCCGCGAGACTGACGTCCTGGATATCGTGGGTCACCGCCGTGGTGCCGGCCGACGCCTGCTCCATGTTTTCCACGATCTCGCGCGTGGCGTTGCCTTGCTGGGCCACCGCCTCGGAAATCACCCCGGCGATCTGGTTGATCTCCGCGATCGTCCGGGCGATGCCCTGGATGGCCGAAACGGCGTCCGCCGTGGCGTGCTGGATGCCGGCGATCTGACCGGCGATCTGCTCGGTCGCCTGCCCGGTCTGATTGGCCAGATGCTTGACCTCGTTGGCCACCACGGCGAAGCCCTTGCCCGCCTCACCGGCGCGCGCCGCCTCAATGGTGGCGTTGAGCGCCAACAGATTGGTCTGCTCGGCGATGGCGTTGATCAGGCTCACCACGTCGCCCACCGTGCGGGCCGCTTCGGTCAACTGGCCGACCATGGCGTTGGTACGCCGGGCCTCGTCGGCGGCGCCGGAGGCAACTTGCGCCACGGTCCGCACTTGCCGACCGATTTCGGAGATGGAAGCCGACAGTTCCTCCGTCGCCGCCGCCACCGAAGCGACGCTGGAGCCGGTCTGCTCCGCCGCCGCCCCCACCGAGGACGCCTTGCCCGATGCGGTACGGGCCGAGTCCTCCATGGTCTGGGCGTTCTGCTGGAGTTGCACGGCAGTGGCGGCCACCTGCTGGCAGACCTCTTTCATTCGGCCTTCAAAGCGGCCGGTGACCGAAGCGAAGCCTTTTAGCCGCTGGGCCATGGCGTCAGTGGCGCTGTTGATGGTCTGGCTGGACAACAGGAACGCCCCCAGCATGCCGCGCTCGACGATGCGCCGATAGTACTTGCCGCCAGCGACATAGGACATGGACGCCGTCGCCTCGCGCACGAAGGCGTCGGTGCGGTCGATCATGTCGTCGATGGCGTGAAACAGGGTGCCCAGTTCACCCTTCTCACGGACGTGGATCAGCCGGGCCTCGAAATTGCCGCGGACAATCTCGCGGCACACGCCGACGGCCTCGCCCACCAACCGACGCACCCGCGTCAGCCAAACCACCGCAAGGCCGAGGAGAACGAGCGCCGCGATCCCCACCCCCGCCATCAGCCAGGACCCGCCCGCGGCCAACGACTGGGCCGTCATCGCCGCGACCAGGACCGCCGCGCCGGTCGCGGCCAGGGTGGCCTTAAAGAGTGAAGACGAATTCATCGTAAGCCATCCCGTTCTTCTGGAGCAGATCGACCACGGCCTTGAAGGAGGCCTCCATGCCGGCCTTACGGTCGGCGTAGCCGTCCTCGATATCCTTGAGCTGCTTGTAGAGGGGAATCACCTTGTCCACCGCCCGGCGATCGGGCACGCGGCGGCTGGAGTGATAGGCCACGATGGTGCCGTTGGCGTCGAAGCTCGGCGTGACATGGGCAAAGACCCAGTAATGGTCACCGTTGCGGGCGCGGTTCACGACATAGGCGAAAATCTCGTGCCCCTGGGCCAGCGTGTCCCAGAGCAGCTTGAAGACGCAGCGCGGCATGCCCGCATGGCGGACGATGCTGTGCGGCTGGCCCAGGAGTTCCTCCTCGCTGTAGCCCGCCATGCGCTGGAACACCTGGTTGGCGTAGGTGATGCGCCCCTTGGTGTCGGTCTTGCTGACGATCACCTCGTCCTTGTCGAAGAAACGCTCGACACCCGATAGGAATGTCTCTCGTATCATGATTTTCTCCCGCCCCGCCGCGCGTCGGTTTACCGCTTTTTTTCGGACGGGGTGCTCTCCGAGGACCCTCACATAAGCCGATCGCGCCGCGTTGCCTAGACGGAAAAATAGGCCCGTGGAAAAATGCCGGGCATTCGTCTCTAAATGCGGACACTGCCGCGGCCGGTCAGAGCGGCGGGTAGGGGACGGGCAGCAGACGGCCGACCGGGGGCCGCTCGATGACGGCCACCATTCCATCGGGCCAGACCACCTCGACGCGGTCGACCGAAGTGACCTCGCTCAAGCCGAAGTGGGCCACCGGCTCCATCTGGCAGGCCGCTCCCTGACCGCAGCACAGCACCCGCCGCTGGGTGCGGCCGGCAGCGACGCAACTCACCATCGCCCCGCGCGCCGGCGCGCCATAGGGCGTCATCGGCAACACGCGCAGCCACGCGTTGGCGTTGGGCAGGGCGTGGAAGAAGGCAAGCGGATGGGGCGCTCCGGCGCCGTGGGCCACCAGCAGTTCCAGCCGGCCGTCACCATCCACGTCGGCCACGGCGGCGGCCGAGGACATGCCGCGTGGTTCGGCCGCGTCGCCGATATCCATCTCGGTCCAGCGCCCGGCTCGCCACGCGAACAACCGGTTGCGCTCGCCCATGTTGGCGAAGAACAGTTCTTCGTTGCCGTCGTTGTCGAAGTCGGCGGCGACCACGGTGCCCACCCGCGACGGCTGCGCCAGCTCCGGCGGAGCGTTTTCAAAGAACCCGAGGGCGCGATTGAGGAACAGCCGGTTAGCCCCCGGCCGGTTGCCGATCACCAGATCGAACAGGCCGTCGCCATCGGCGTCCAGCACCGCCACGGCGCAACCGTGCTGGAGGCCGTCGCTGACTTGGAGCGACGCCCCCACCTCCTCGAATGTCCCGTCGCCGAGATTGCGGAACAACAGATTGGGAGCGCCGGAGGCCACCACATAGAGGTCCGGCCGGTTGGACAGCAGCGGCACCACTCCCAGCGCCCGGGCTTGGGCGGCAACATCGATCCCGGCCTCCTCGGCGGCATCGACAAGGCGGCCGGTGCGGTCCAGTTCATAAAGCTGAAGCGGCACACCGTCGCCGGCGACCACGAAGCCATAGCGGCCGT
>DASPMK010000017.1:0-18337 GCA_035627075.1 Azospirillaceae bacterium | reverse complement strand
GCGGTTCCAGGTCCACGCCCTCGGCCAGCACCAGAGCGCCGACGCCCTTGGGGCCTCCCATCTTGTGGGCCGACACCGATAGAAAATGGGCGCCCAGCGCCGTTACGTCGAGAGGCAGGCGCCCCGCCGCCTGCACCGCATCCACATGAACCAGGGCGCCGTGCGCTCGGGCCAACCGCGCCGCCTCGGCCACCGGCTGGATGACGCCGGTTTCATTGTTGACCAGCATCACCGACACCAGCGCCGGCCGGTCGGACGCCGCCAGCAGGGCCCCCAGCGCGGTCACGTCGAGTACGCCGTCCGCCGTCACCGGCACCCGCTCCGCCCCACCGGCGGCGGCCAGGACCGATTCGTGCTCGATGGCCGATACCAGCAGCCGTCGCGACTCGCGAAACGCCTTCAGTGCCCAGTTGTTGGCCTCGGTGGCGCCGGCGGTGAACACCACTCCGGCGGGCCGCGATCCCACCAGCGCCGCCACCGCCTCGCGCGCCTGCTCCACCGCCTTGCGGGCGGCGCGGCCGAAGGCATGTACCGACGAAGGGTTGCCGGGCAGGTCCAGTGCCGCCACCATGGCCTCGCGCACCGCCGGCTTCAGCGGCGACGTTGCGTTGTGGTCCAGGTACACGGGCGCCCGGCGGCCGAAGGCGCCGCTCACCATGGCCCCATCATTCGGCGGCGGCCGACGCCGCCTCGACGTGAGGCTCGATGGCGGACTCAAGCGCCAGCAGGCGGCTGGTGCCGAGTACGCGGCGGTTGACCACATCGGCCACGGTCACCGAACTCAGGTACATGTGGATCTGGTTGCCCAACTCCTCCCACAGGTCGTGGGTAAGGCAGCGGCTGCGGTTGTGCCGGCAGCCGGCCGGCGAGCCGTTGGCGCAGCGCGTGGTGCGGATGGGCTCGTCCACGGCCAGGATGATGTCGGAGACGCGGGTGGCGTCGGCCGGGAACGCCAGGAGATAGCCGCCGCCGGGGCCGCGCACGCTCTTGACCAGCCCGCCCTTCCGCAGCTTGGCGAACAGCTGCTCCAGGTACGACAGCGAGATTTCCTGGCGATCGGCAATGTCGGCGAGCGCCATCGGGCTGCCGTGGCCGTTGGCGGCCAGATCGACCATTGCCATCACGGCGTAGCGCCCTTTCGTGCTCAGTCTCATGGCCCTGGTTACTCCTTGATAACGCTTGAGCGGCTGTCAGGCCGATCCGCCGGTGCCGTTGGGCAGCGCCCGGAAATCCTCGGCCTCGGCCGTCATCGGCTCCAGGGCGTCGCCCGCCGCCGCCGCGCCTTGCCCCTTTTCCAGTTCCTCCACCCGGTGGCGCAGAGCCGACACCTGGTCGAGCAGGCCGTTGACCGCGCGGGCGACCGGGTCCGGCAGGTCGCCGCACGGCGTGCCATAGGCCAGGAAATTCTCGTCGGCCCTGGGGCGGCGCTGCACCGCGCGGGCCGGGATGCCGACCATGGTGACACCCGGCGGCACTTCCGTCACCACCACCGCGTTGGCGCCGATGCGCGCCCCGTCCCCTACGGTGATGGCGCCCAGCACCTTGGCGCCGGCGCCGATGATCACGCCGTTGCCGACCGTGGGGTGGCGCTTGCCGTGGCTGAGCGACGTGCCGCCCAGGGTGACGCCATGGTACATATGGACATCATCGCCGATTTCGGCGGTTTCGCCGATCACCACGCCCATGCCGTGGTCGATGATCAGGCGGCAGCCGATGGTGGCGCCGGGGTGGATCTCGATGCCCGTCAGCGACCGTCCGGCCTGGGACAGAACCCGCGCGACCAGCGTGTGCCTCCGCTTCCAGGCCCAGTGCGCCACGCGGTGGATGAGCAGCGCGTGGAACCCGGGATAGCACAGCATCACCTCCACCCGGCTACGGGCAGCCGGGTCGCGGGCCATGATGCTGTCGATCTCTTCGCGAAGATGCTTGAACACCAAACCGCTCGCTGTGGTATAGTCCGCGCTCTTTCCTGGATTGGCGGGCTCGTCGATCCGTCCGCGCCTTTCGGATGCCCGTTCAAGCCATATATAATGCCCCAGCAAAATGGTCAAGAATTCTCGCAGCGGGGAAGATCACGTCTTGGTGGAAATCGTTAACCTTCCCGAAGGCATTGCGACGCCATATATCTTCCCCTGCTCGAACCGGGACTGAACACGCCCATGCCTGACGTCATCATCAGCGGTCCTGCCGGCCGACTCGAGGGCCGCTACAGCCACGGGAAGCTGCCTAACGCCCCGATCGCGCTGCTCTTGCACCCGCACCCGCAACATGGCGGGACGATGAACAACAAGGTGGTGTACACCCTGTTCCACGCCTTCGTGCGGCGGGGTTTCTCGGCACTTCGCTTTAATTTCCGGGGGGTGGGGCGCAGCCAGGGCACCTACGACCGGGGCGAGGGCGAGCTTTCCGACGCGGCGGCGGCACTCGACTGGTTGCAGACCTACAATCCCAACGCCGGCATGTGCTGGATCGCCGGCATTTCCTTCGGCTCGTGGATCGGCATGCAGCTTCTGATGCGCCGTCCGGAGATCGACGGCTTCGTGTCGGTGTCCCCGCCGGCCAACAGCCTGGACTTCAGCTTCCTCGCCCCCTGCCCGGCTTCCGGCCTGATCATGCATGGGAAGTCGGACGAACTGGTGCCCGAGGCGGCGGTGAACAAGCTGGTGACCAAGCTGTCGCACCAAAAGGACATCCGCATCGAATACCGGCAGGTCGAAGGGGCCAATCACTTCTTCCATAACAAGTCGGAAGATCTGGCCCTGAACGTCGATGCCTACCTCGATCGGGCGCTCGGCTCACCCATCGCCGCGGTGGCGGAATAATACCAGTCTCAGAAAAGTTCTGACCGCCGGTCAGAACTTTTCTGAACCCTCAAACGTCGGGCGCGGCCATCCGGCCGCTTGGCTTCGCGATCACGATCTGCGTCTCATCGCCGCCACGATGGCGGCGCAGTTTCCAGACTGATCGCACCCGCTGTTCAGACCGGCAGGCTTTTCGCGTCACGTCGCGAATCGCCCGCCGGCCATCGGTGTCGGCACGCCGGTGGTAGTCGGCAGACTCAAGGGCAGGCTCAGACGCGAGCGCACCGCCAGATAACCGAACGCCTCGGCTTCCAACCCGTCGCCGTTCCAGCCCACCGTCTCCACCGGTTCCACCGGCACGTTCAGGGCTCGAACCAGCATGGCCATCAAGGTGGTGTTGTGGCGGCCGCCGCCCGTCACCAGCCAGCGCGCCGGCGGCTGCGGCAGGACCGGCAGGGCGCGAGCCACGGCTTCGGCGGTGAAGGCCGTCAGCGTCGCCGCCCCGTCGGCCGGCGACAGCACCGCCACCGGCGCCGGATCGAAGGCGTCGCGGTCCAGTGATTTCGGCGCCGGTCGCGCGAAATAGGGATGCGCCAGCAGAGTCGCCAGAGCACCATCGTCCACCACCCCCGCCGCCGCCAGAACGCCGCCGGCATCAAACGCCTGACCGGTATGGCGCAGCATCCAATCGTCCACCAGCGCGTTACCCGGGCCGGTGTCGAACGCCAGCACCAGACCATCCGCGCCGAGGTAGGTGACGTTCGCCACCCCGCCGACGTTGAGCACCGCCAGGGGCCGCTCCAGCCCGCTCGCCAGCGCCCGGTGGTAAAGCGGCACCAGCGGTGCCCCTTGCCCGCCCGCCGCCACGTCGGCCGTGCGGAAGTCGAACACCACGGGAAGGCCGGTCAGCCGCGCCAGCAAGGCCCCGTCGCCGATCTGCCACGTCCGCCGCTCGTCTGGGGCGTGCAGGACGGTATGACCGTGGAAACCCAGGAGATCCACCGCCGTCGCCTCTACTCCCGCCGCTTCCAGCAACCGCGCCACCGCCGCCGCGTGCAGTTCGGTCAGCTCACGCTCGACCTCGTGAATGACGCCGCGCCCGCCAAGGCAGGCGCGCAGCCGCTCGCGAAAAGCGGGTTCATAAGGGATGGTGACGAAGGCGCCGGCCTCCGCCCGGTCGCAGCCGTCGGTGCGGATCAGGGCGGCGTCGATGCCGTCAAGAGACGTGCCGCTCATCAGCCCGATGGCGGTCACGAGATCGCCCGGCGCGGAGCGGGAAACAGCGGTCAAGACGGGTTCCAAGCCCCGGGTTCAGTGACAGGTGTGCGGCAGATCGAAATCGTCCAGGTCGCCATCGCCGGACAGACCGCCTCCCGATAGATGCGCTTCAAGGCTTTCCATCCAGTGGCGCAACGCATCGATCTCGTCGCGCTGGTGGTCTTGCTGCAGACGAAGCTCATCCTGGGCGGCGCGCAATTCGGCCTGTTCCTTGCGCAACGTCCGGTTCTCCCGGCGCAAAGCCCGAATGTCCGCCTCCATGGTGGCCAGCCGCCGCGCGACGACGTCCCGCCATTCCATCAGATCCCGGAAATCCTTCAACTCCGCTTTGGTCAGCTGGGTCATGGCCCTGCCTCTCTTGCTCTCTCGCTTTGTATTGTTTGCGTCCGATACTACGCCCAAAGCGCCCGTCCGTCGACCGCATTGAATCGCCGATGGCCGCACCATCCGGCGGCAATTGTCGGGATCGGACAAACCGTGGTAACAGACCCGACCCAAGCACCCCCCATCATCCATCAAACCATCAGGTCACGACGGTCATGAGCGAACTCAAGTCGGACTTTCTCAGCGCCCTCCAGGCACGCGGCTTCATCCACCAGTGTACCGACCTCGAAGGGCTCGACGCTTACGCCGTCAAGCAGACCGTCACGGCCTATATCGGGTTCGACTGCACCGCCGACAGCCTGCACGTGGGCTCGCTGCTGCCGATCATGATGCTGCGCTGGCTGCAAAAGACCGGCCACAAGCCGATCGTGCTGATGGGCGGCGGCACCACCAAGGTGGGCGATCCGTCAGGCAAGGACGAAAGCCGCCAGCTTCTGACTGATGATCAGATCGGCCGCAACATGGCGGGCATCCGCCAGGTCTTCACCAAGTTCCTCACCTTCGGCGACGGCCCGACCGACGCGGTGATGGTTAACAATGCCGACTGGCTGGACCAGATCCAGTACATTCCGTTCCTGCGCGACATCGGCCGGCACTTCACCATCAACCGCATGCTGAGCTTCGATTCGGTGAAGATGCGGCTGGAACGCGAACAGCCGCTGACCTTCCTGGAATTCAACTACATGATCCTCCAGGGCTACGATTTTCTGGAGCTGTCGCGCCGCCACAAGTGCCGCTTGCAGATGGGCGGCTCCGACCAGTGGGGCAACATCGTCAACGGCATCGAGCTCACCCGCCGCGTCGACCAGACCGACGTCTACGGCCTGACCACGCCACTGCTCACCACCGCGTCGGGCGCCAAGATGGGCAAGACGGCATCGGGCGCGGTCTGGCTCAACGCCGAGCGCCTTTCCGCCTACGACTACTGGCAGTATTGGCGCAACACCGAGGACGCTGATGTCGGCCGCTTCCTGCGCCTGTTCACCGAGTTGCCGCTGGATGAGATCGAGCGGCTGGAAGCTCTCCAGGGCGCGGAGATCAACGAGGCCAAAAAGGTCCTGGCCTTCGAGACGACCAAGCTCGCCCATGGCGAGGATGCCGCCCTCAGCGCCGCCGAAACCGCGCGCCGCACCTTCGAGGAAGGAGCGGCGGCCGAAGGCCTGCCCTCCATCGACGTATCGCGCACCCAACTGAACGGCGGCCTCCTGCTGGTGGACCTGCTGGTCCAAGCCGGCCTGTCCGCGTCGAAGGGCGAGGCCAAGCGCCTGATCAAGGGCGGCGGCGCCAAGGTCAACGACCAGCCGGTGGGCGACGAATTCGCCAGGATCGCTGCCTCCGACCTCACCGCCGACAGCGTCATCAAGCTGACCGCCGGCAAGAAGCGTCACGCGCTGGTGCGGGCGGTGTAACGCGGACGGCGACGGCGGGGAAACCTCGACACCCGGGGGCGGATACCCTATTCTCCCGATACGGGAATCCGCCCACCCCTGGAATACCGCATGTCCGCCGTCGCCTTCGACACCCTGAAGCTGGCCCGCGCCCTGCGCGACAAGGGCCGTTTCACCCCGGAACAGGCCGAGGGTGTTGCCGACGCCTTGTCGGAAGCTTTCCGCGACGACATCGCCACCAAGGACGATGTGGCGCGCGAGGCCTCCAGTATCCGGGCGGAGTTGGCCAGCGAGGCCTCCAGCATCCGGGCGGAGTTGGCCAGCGAGGCCTCCAGCATCCGGGCCGATTTGGCGCGCGAGATTGCCGGCGTTCGCGCCGATATGAAACTGATGGAAACCAGCATCCGGGGCGAAATCGTCCAGCTTGAGCAGCGCATGACCATCAAGCTCGGCGGCATGATGGTGGTGGCCGTCACCATGGTCGCCGCCTTGGTCAAGCTGCTTTAGAGCCATTCCCTCACGGCTTCTCCCCGCCGTCGCTCCCCAAGAAGAACAGGTTGCGCAGGAACCCCGGCGCCAGCACCGCCAGTGGATTGACCCACACCTCGGGATCACTGAACGGCCCGTTGACGTGGTAGGTGGCGGCGAACAGCCCCTGCCCTTCGCCGCCCGACAGCAGGTCGCCCAGGATCGGGATGGCGCCCAGGATGCGGTTGATGGTGTAGACGGGCACGATGGTGCCCTGAAGCTCCATCGCCTCGTGGTCGAGGTCCACCCGTCCCTCCACCGTCAACCCCAACGCCCCGCCCACGGTGCGCCCCTGGCGCAGGTGCAGACCGTTGTCGTCCAGGCGGAAGTCGCTGTCGAACCGGCCGAAGCTGAGCCCCGGCCCACCGGACAGCAGGTCCGCAAGCCCCACCAGCGACATGGCGTTCAACAGCCGGGCCAGCACCGGGGCGTTGAGGACTTGATAGTCCTCCACATCAAGGTGCCCCTCCACGGGGTAGTCCGCCAGATCGGGGCGGCCGACGCCGGTGATCGATACCTTGCCGCCCCGAATCTTGTCGTTGAGATCCAGCGCCCGCAGCACCGCGCCCAGGTCATCGGAATGGGCCTCCAGCCGGCGCTGCCCACCTTTCGGCATGTAGCGGACGGTCACCGGCACCCGCCCCTCGGCCCGTCCTTCGACGCTGGCGGTGTCCCAACCGGCGGCGTTACGGCGCATGTTGCCGACGACATGGGTGACGACGCGGTTGTCCTCGTCGCCGAACCGCGCCTCGCCCAGCTTCATCGTCACATCGAGCGGTGGCCGGTTCTTGTCCGGCTCGTCGTCGCCCTCCTTGCCCATCAGCCCGCGGGCGTCCAGCCGCGCGCCGTCCAGCCGGATCGCCCAGCCGCCGCCGGCCAGGACGCGAGCCTCGGCCTTCACATCGGTGCGGCCGGCGACGAACTCGGTCAGGCGGACCTGGGCCAGATGCCCGGCGTCGTCGAAGTCCACCCCGCCGCGCGCCCGCAGGCCGCGGCTTTCGGCGGACAGGTTGGACAGCGCTGTCAGCCGCCCGTCCTTGAACTCGGCGGTGAATCCGGCCATCCCCGGCACCCCGGCCGACTTGTTCCACGACAGCATCGGCAGGTCGATGCGGGTCCGGGCAAGATCGAGGCCGGTCTTGACCGACAGGCGCTTCTTCGCGTCCACCAGCATCACCGCCTCCACCCCCATGGGGCCGGTGACCTCGGGCGAGAAGTCCAGGCCCAGGCGCTGGCGGTCGGCATCGCCGATCTCGCCGCGCGCCGTCAGGCGCGAGCGCACGCCGTTGACCGGCGAGAAATGCTCGGTCCAGTCGATCGCCGCTGGCACCCCCGCCACCCGTGCCTTGCCCTTGACGGTCATCCCCTTGGTGGTGAGGTCCAGCGCCATATCGCCGTTGCTCACGCCGCGCCCGCCCAGCACGCCGTCCAACGCCACGCCGCGCAGCTTGGACGCCGCCTTCACCTCCACCTGATCAAGGTCCAGCGCCTCGATCAGCGGGAAGTGGAATTTCAGCCGGGTATCGGCAGTTCCCTTGGTCTTGGCCGGGACGATATCCAGCTTGGCGGCGTAGCCCAGCGGCGGATGGTCGAGCACCGCCATCGCCGTCGATACCGGCCCGGCGATGCCGAGATCGATGTCGATCCATTCCTGCGCCGAACCGATCTCGGTGATGACGACCGTGGAATCCCCGCTCAGCTTCAGGTCGTCCAGGCTGCCACTGTGGAGATCCAGGGCGA
Source organism: Azospirillaceae bacterium (assembly GCA_035627075.1). Lineage (GTDB taxonomy): Bacteria > Pseudomonadota > Alphaproteobacteria > Azospirillales > Azospirillaceae > DASPMK01. The sequence goes on along the minus strand of DASPMK010000017.1, from coordinate 10,218 downwards.
AGGTGCCGCCGTCCGTCCGCGCCGTGGCCGAGACGTTGGTCACCGGCGGCAGGGGCGGCATGTAGTTCACCGTCGCCCCCGCCACCTCCAGCCCGCCGTCGATGCGTACCGGCTCCAGCGCCGCCGGATCGGCCAGCGGCGCCTTCGCCGTCAGCGTCGCCCAGGCCTCGCTGACGGCCCCCTTGGACAGGTTCCTGACGATCCACGCCCGCGGCTTGGTCGCCACCGCTTCCGGCCAGAAATGGCCCAAATCGTCCACCGGCACGTTCTTCAGCCGCACCGTGCCGTCAAGGTTGGCGATATCGCCCTCCGCTTCCGCGGTGGCGGCCACCGACAGCACTGGCCCGGCCCCGCCCTCGCGACCGGCGAGGCCCAGCGCCGCCTCCTCCACCACAAGCCGGCGGCCGTCCTCCAAGGCGGCTTTCAGGCGCATCTCGTGAATTGCCAGCGGTGCCGGATAGAGTTCCGGCAACACCAGCTCACCGGCCCCGCCCGTCAACTCGACCCGCCCCGCCATCGGGCGCAAATCCGCTCCCAGGTTGGCCTCCGCCCAACCCGACAAGGGCAGTGCCGCCCGCTTCAGCGGCTCCAGCATCGGTTCCAGCGCCGGCAACGCACGGGCGAGTCGGGCCGGCTCCACCCCGTCGAACCGCAGTTCGGCGTGGGTGTTGCCGTCGCCGCGCCGCTCCGCCGCCGCCTCCAGGCCGAACGGCGTCTCGCCGAGCGCGGCATCAAGCCGCAGCGTGGCGCGCACGACGTCGCCATCGCGGTGCAGGGTGCCGGCCGACTGAAACTGCCGCCGTTCGCCTTGGCCATCGGGGCCGAGGTCGAGGAACAGGTCGCCGATGGACAGCCACCCTTCCTTGGGATCGACCTGTCCCCGCGCCTCCAGAAACACGATGTCGACCGGTTCCGGCGCCACCTCGGGCAGCCACACCTGACCGGGGCCGGCGGTCAGGGAAAAGCGGGCGTCGTCCAGGCGGAAGTTGCGATCGAGGGTAAGGTCGAGCCCGCCGGCCAGCGGCAACGCCGCCGCCTGCACCGGCAACTGGTCCGGCGACAGATCCAACAGCCGCGCCACGCTGGGCGCCAGACTGGCCAGCGCCGCCGGTTCCAGCCCGTCGACCTGCACGGTGGCGTGGGTGGTGCCATCGGCCCGGCGATGATCGAGCCGCGCCAGGAACCGGGCGCTGCGTTCCCCCAGGTTCAGCGTCACGCGGGCCTCGCCTTGGATGCCGGACACGCCGCGTGCCAGTTCCACGTCGGCACGGGTGCCCCCCACCGACAGCCCGGTAAGCTGGTCCTCCACCACCACCGAAGCCCCGGACACCGCCACGCGGGTCAGCATCGCCAGCGGCCCGTCGCCCATGCCCGGCGGTTGGCGCAACGCCTCCAGCAACGCGGCACCGACGTCAAGCTCGCCTTCCGGCGCGGTGACGCCACCACCCTCTTCCGCCCGGATGTCGAAGGCGAAGTGTCCCTCCTGGGTGCGCAGGATGCGCACCTGGGGGCGAACCAGCACCAGCCGCGTCGGCAGCACCTGCCCCTTGAGCAAGGCGCGGGCGGAGAATCCCAACCCCAATTCGGGCACCGAAGCGATAGGGCGCCCCTCCTCGCCCAGGGCGCGCACGCCGCGCGCCCGCAACTCCAGCGGATGCTCGAAGCCGCCCCAGCGCAGCATGGTGGCCCCGATGCTCACCCGCACCCGGCCATCCGGCGCGTTCAGCGCGGATTCGATTACCGGCGTCAGGAAATCGACGGTGATCGGCCCCTGTTCCAGCCGCCACGCCAGCACCCCCGCCAGCACGCCCAGCCCGGCAACCCCGGCGGCCAGCACCTCCAGCGCCACGCGCACCCCCCGGCGCAGCCGCGCGCGACGGGGCGGCGGAGCGGTGTCCGGGGCGGGAGAAGAAGTCTTGGCGCTGTCGGTCATGGAATCGGGCAAGGGATCAGGTTGACCGCCGCCGGTTCCACGGGCAGTGTCGGCCCAAGAATTAAGCAGATCGAGTCACGCCAGACCATGCCGCTGCTGCACCCATCCCTCACCGTGTCCTTTCCCAAACCGGCCGACCCGGCCCTTGCCGAGCGTGGCCTGGAGCGTTGGCTTGAGCACGCCGCCAGCCACCCGGACGTCGAGGTCCAGGCATTCGTCCAGGCGCTGGCCGACGATTCCCAAGGCCGCGCCATCCTGGAAGGGGTGTGCGGCAACAGCCCGTATCTGGCTTTCTGCCTTGGCCGCGAGCCGGCATTCGTCCGCCGCTTTCTCACCGAAGGCTTCGACCGGCCGTTCGCCGAGCTGCTGGCGACGCTGGAGGCCGAGTACGCCGGGGAAACCGACGTCAACCGCCTGATGTCGGCGTTGCGCGTCGCCAAGCGCCGGGCGGCTTTGCTGATCGCCGTGGCCGACATCGCCGGCCTCTGGCCGCTGGAGCGGGTCACGGCGGCGCTGTCGGATACCGCTGAAACCACGCTCCGGCTCGCCTGCCGGCACCTGCTGCGCAAGGCGGGCGCGGACGGCATGCTCGACCTGCCCCACCCGGAGGACCCGGAGAAAGGGTCGGGGCTCATCGTTCTCGGCATGGGCAAGCTCGGGGCACGGGAACTCAATTACTCCAGCGATATCGACGTGATCGTGCTCTATGACGACGCTGTGGTGCGCTCGTCAAAACCGGAGCACCTGTCCCGCACCTTCATCCGCCTCGCGCGCGATCTCGTGCGCATTATGGATGAACGCACCCAGGACGGCTATGTCTTCCGTACCGATCTGCGCCTGCGCCCCGATCCGGGCTCCACGCCCTTGGCGGTATCGGTGTCGGCGGCCGAGATTTATTACGGCTCCGTCGGCCAGAACTGGGAGCGGGCGGCGATGATCAAGGCCCGTCCCGTGGCCGGCGACCTTGCCGCCGGCGCCGAGTTCATGAAATTCCTGAAGCCGTTCGTCTGGCGTCGACACCTCGACTTCGCCGCCATCCAGGACATCCACTCCATCAAGCGCCAGATCAACGCCCACAAAGGCCACCGTGAGGTGACCATCAACGGCCACGACATCAAGCTCGGCCGGGGCGGCATCCGCGAGATCGAGTTCTTTGCCCAGACCCAGCAGTTGATCTTCGGCGGGCGCGACGACAGCCTGCGCACCTCCTCCACCTGCGCGGCGCTGAAGGCCCTGGTGGTGGCGGAGCGGATAACGGCCCCGGTGGCCGGGCAACTCGCCCAGGCCTACCACTACCTGCGCCGGGTCGAGCACCGGGTGCAGATGGTCGAGGACCAGCAGACCCACAAGCTGCCCACCACCGACGAGGACGTGGACAAGCTCGCCGTCTTCCTCGGCTACGCCGACGCCGACGCCTTCCGGGCCGAGATGCTGGAAACCATGGGGGTGGTGGAAGACCGCTACGCCGAGCTGTTCGAGGAAGCCCCGCCGCTCGCCGGTCCCGGCAACCTCGTCTTCACCGGCACCGAGGACGACCCGGAGACGGTGGAAACCCTGAAGAAACTCGGCTACGCCAACCCGTCGGGCGTCGGGGCGACGGTGCGCGGCTGGCATCACGGCCGCTACCGCGCCACCCGCTCCACCCGCTCGCGCGAACTTCTGACCGAATTGGTGCCGACGATCCTGGAGGCGCTGGGGCGCCAGCCGTTGCCCGATACCGCCCTCATCAACTTCGACCAGTTTCTCGGCCGCCTGCCGGCCGGGGTGCAGCTTTTCTCGTTGTTCCACGCCAATCCCAAGCTGCTCGACCTCGTGGCCGAGATCATGGGCACGGCGCCCTTGCTGGCCGAGCAACTGGCGCGCAACCCGGCCCTGCTCGACAACGTGCTGACCCCCGGCTTCATGGAAACTCTGCCCACGCCGGAGCAGTCGGCGGCCGACTTCGCCCGCGTCATGTCCCACGCCCAGAATTTCGAGGACATCCTGCTGATCGCCCGGCGCTGGACCAACGACCAGAAGTTCCGGGCCGGCGTCCACATCCTGCGCCATATCAACGACGGCGACCGTTGCGGCCAGTTCCTGTCCGACGTGGCCACCACCGTGCTGGCCGGGGTGGAGCGGGCGGTGACGGATGAATTCGCCAAGCGTCACGGCCACTTCCCCGGTGCCAGCCTCGCCGTCGTGGGCATGGGCAAGCTGGGCGAACGCCAGATGTCGCTGGGCTCGGACCTCGACCTCATCCTGGTCTACCGGGTGCCGCCCGGTCTGATCATGTCGGACGGGCCGAAGCCGCTGTCGCCGGCCGAGTATTACACCAAGCTGACGCAGCGGCTGATCTCGGCCATCACCTCGCAGACCTCGGAAGGCCGGCTCTACGAGGTCGACATGCGCCTGCGTCCCTCGGGCAACGCCGGGCCGCTGGCCGTCAGCCTGGAGTCCTTCATCAAGTACCAGGACGAGGCCGCCTGGACCTGGGAGCACATGGCGCTGACCCGCGCCCGCGTGGTGGTCGGCCCCGAGGACCTGCGTCGCGACATCGAAACCGCCATCCGCCGGGTGCTGACCAAGCCGCGCGATGCCGACCGCTTGCTGTGGGATGTGGCCGACATGCGCCGGCGCATCGACCAGGAATTCGGCACGGCGAATCCCTGGGCGGTCAAGTACGCGCGCGGCGGCATGATCGATATCGAGTTCATCGCCCAATACCTGCTGCTGCGCCACGCCCACGACCACCCCGACGTCCTGACCTACGACATGGCGGGGGCGCTGGCCAATCTGGCGGCAACCGGCCTTTTAAATGGCGAGGTGGCGTTGGAACTGGTGGCGACCTTGCGGCTGTGGCGGCGGGTACAGGCATATTTGCGACTAACAGTCGATGGAAAGTTCAACCAACAGGATGCGCCAACACCGCTAAAGCAAGCCCTGACTAGTGTTTGCTTTCCAAACATACCATCGGCGATTGACTTCGCGGAGGTGGACTCTATAATCCGCGCCACCGCTCAACGGGCATGCCATCACTTCCGCATACTGGTGAATGAGCCTGCGAAAGCGGTTTCACCCCCTCCGGATAAGGAATAGGTGCATCATGGCTTTTGGCATTACTGCCCCCTCGTGCGTCACGAAGATCGCCGGTTTCGCCCTTGCCGCCGCCCTGGCCCTTGCCGCGGCGCCCGGCGCCCAGGCCCAAGAAGCGCCCTTGAAGCCGAGCTCCAAGGTGATTTTGGAAACCTCCACCTGGGGTGACGGCGCGCCGATCGAATACCCCGCCGGCAAGCCGCTGATCACCTCGCGCATTACCGAAATTCCGCCCGGCACCGAAACGGGCCGTCACCGCCATCCCATCCCGCTGTTCGCCTACATGCTGGAAGGCGAACTGACCATCCAACCCGACGACCAGCCGGCGCGTGTCTTCAAGGCGGGCGACGCCTTCATGGAGCTCTCCTCCTGGCACACCGGGCAGAACAAGGGGACGGTGCCGGTGCGCTTGCTGGCGGTGTATGCCGGCGCGGAAGGGACCCCGCTGTCGATCAAGCCGTGAGACTGGAGTCTGGAGCCTTGAGTCCGGGGCGCGCGGCCTTCACAATCCGAAGGCCCGCGCACCGCGAAAGGAGTTGGATCACGCCATGGCCGTCGAGATCGGTTCCCCCGCCCCGGACTTCACCCTGCCCACCGACAGCGGCGGGTCGGTGACCCTGTCGGCTCTTCGGGGCAAGACGGTGATCGTCTACTTCTACCCCAAGGACGACACCCCGGGTTGTACCAAGGAAGCCTGCGGCTTCCGCGATGCTTTCCCCGATTTTTCCGCCTCGGGCGCGGTAGTGATCGGCATCTCCAAGGATCAGCCGGTCACCCACGACAAGTTCAAGGCCAAGTACGACCTGCCCTTCACCCTGGCCACCGCCCCCGACACCGCCTTTTTCGAGGAATGGGGCGTATGGGTGGAAAAGACCATGTACGGCAAGACGTCGATGGGGCTGTCCCGCTCCACCTTCCTTATCGACGAGGAAGGCATCGTCCGCCAAGCCTGGCGCAAGGTGAAGGTCGACGGCCACGTCGACAAGGTGCTGGCAGCGGTAAAGGGCTGAGGCGATACGCCAGAAACGGGGAGCCAGAAACGGGGATATTGAAAATGTTCCCTCTTTGTGCCAAGCTGTCGTCGCATTTTCCCGAAGTTCCTCCGCTCCCCAGATCGTCAGGCAACGTGAACGCATTCGCGCGGAATTATGCAGCGCCCGCCACCGCTCGCTCCCGGCATCCAAAGCTCGTTCCGGCTATCCTGAGCCTGTCATCACGGGGCGGGCAGAAAACGAAAAGTGGCGGAAATCCGCCAGTTTGCCCTTGTGGCGGGTGCTACATAATTCCGCAGTCGCGTCAACTCGGTTAACTTGAGCTGGAAAAGGCAGCAAAATCAACGACCCGGCACCCGCACACGGTTGCCTCAACGTTAACTCCCGTTGCCCGGCCGTTGCCTGACGTTAACGCGTCGGCCGGATGTTCTGGTTCATGCGGAACAGATTTTTCGGGTCGTACTTGTTCTTCAACTCCACCAGCCGGCCGTAGTTGGCGCCGTAGGCCGCACGTACCCGATCCTCCCCCTCCTGGTTCAGGAAATTCACGTAAACCCCGCCGGTGGCGTAAGGCGCCGTGGCGTCGAAAAACTCCCGCGCCCATTTGGTGCAAGGCTCGTCCATGGCCGCCTCGCCCCACCGGGTATGGACGTTCATCACGAACTCCACGTCGCGATGGGGATAGGCCATGGCGTCCGCCGGCACGCGCTTCACCGCTCCACCCAGGTGGCCGATGAAAATCTCGCAGTCCGGCGTCGGCAACCGACTGGTGAAATCGACCGACAGGTCGATCACCTCGTCAGTCAACACATTGAAATCATGAGATTTCCAGTAATTTCGCGCCCCCGGCATCAGCAGCGGATCGAACGCCGCCTGGAAAGCGGTGAACGGCATCGGCCCGATAATGTCGGCGATCGGGTCCCCGAAAGCCTTCAGCGGCTCGATGGCCTTCCTGCCCGCCTCGATATCGCCGGCGTAGCACATCGGGAACACCAGAATTTCCTTGCCATGCACGGATTCCGGCAGGAAGGGCAACGGTGGCGCCTGACGCATCACCACCCAGCACGACAACTCCTCCGGCGCGCCGGCCGCGACGTCGCGGTAGCGGCGCAGCAACTCAGGCGCGCGGTCAAAGGGGAAGAACATCATCCCGGCCAGCACCTCCGGCCCGACCTCGTGCAGCCGGAACTCGAACGAGGTGACGACGCCGAAGTTGCCGCCGCCGCCGCGCAGGCCCCAGAACAGATCGGGGTTTTCGCTCTCGCTGGCCAGCACCAGCTTGCCCTCGGCGGTCACCATGTCGGCCGAGATCAGGTGGTCGATGGACAGGCCGTATTTTCGGCTGAGCCAACCGAATCCACCGCCGAGCGTCAGCCCCGACACTCCGGTGGTGGAGTTGATGCCCAGCGGCGTGGCAAGGCCGAACGCCTGGGCCTCCTTGTCGAACTCGCCCAGCAGTACACCGGGCTCCACCCGCGCGGTCTTCTTCCAAGGATCGATCCGCACCGACTTCATGGACGAGAGGTCGATGACAATGCCGCCATCGCACATCGCGTTGCCGGCGATATTGTGGCCGCCGCCGCGCACGGCGATTTCCACCCCCCGGTCGCGGGCGAAATCCACCGCCCGCATCACGTCCGCCGCCCCGGTGCAACGGATGATCAGTCCCGGCCGCCGGTCGATCATGGCGTTCCAGACCGCCCGGACCTCGTCATAATCGCTGTCGGACGGCCGGACCAACCGCCCCCGCACGGTTGACCGGAGTGTCTCGATCACGGCATCGTCGAGCGGCATCGGTCCCTCCCTATGTTGGCAAAGGGAGTCTCACACACAAAGGGCGCACACGAAACGGCAACGGCGACATATCGTTGCCGTGCAGGCGGTATAAGCTTATCTGATTGGACTCAGCGCGCCCGCTGGTAAATTTCCGTCGCCAGTTCCACCACCTCGTCGGCGGCCCGCGTCCGCCGAGCCATTTCGGTAACGGTACGACCTTCCAGCATGGCGCCGGCGTAGCCGATGCGGTTGCCGAGCTGGGCGACCGCAATGCCTACATAGGGCGGGTCGCTCAGTTCGTGGATCTTGTCGATCAGTGCGTCGGCCAGCTTGGCGCGCGGCGGCACCCGGTTCAGCACCAGCATCAGCGGCACCTTCTCCTGGCGACAGAGGTCGAGGGTCGGCTGAGTTGCCCACAAGTCCATGGGACTCGGCTGGACCGGCACCACCACCAGCGCCGCCGCGCGCACGGCGATGCGCGCCTCGGTCTCGGCGTGCGGCGGGCTGTCGATCACCACCACGCTGTGCTCCAGGGCCAGCCGCTCCACCTCGCGCTGGGTGCGCCAGCCGGTGATCTGGGCGTGAGTCAGGCCGGGATCGCCACCAGTGACATCATTCCGGACCTGAAACCACCGGCTCAGGCTACCCTGGGGATCAATGTCGACCACCGCCACGCTGTGGCCGGCTTCCCGCCATGCCACCGCCAGATGGGCGGCCAACGTCGTCTTGCCGGCGCCACCCTTCTGCTGCGCCACCGTGATGATCTTGCCCAGCATGGCTGTCCCCCGTCGCAATTCCCCATTCTCATAACGAAATATCAAGATGGTGTCCAACAGACGCGGGGCCGCAGCCCTTGGAAGGGGCGGCCAAGGCGGTTACAACACTTATCATGACCAACGTCCCCGAAGTCCTTCCCGCCTCGCTCGAGGCCATTCGCCGGGCCGCCGCCCTCCTCGGCCAGGGCGAACTGGTGGCCTTCCCGACCGAAACCGTCTACGGCCTTGGCGCCGACGCCACCAGCGACCGCGCCGTCGCCGCCGTCTTCGCCGCCAAGGGCCGCCCCAGTTTCAACCCGCTGATCTGCCATGTCGCCGACATCGCCGCCGCCCAGGCCATTGCCGTGTTCGACGACCGCGCCGAACTGGTGGCCCAGACGTGGTGGCCCGGCCCCTTGACCCTGGTGCTGCCGCGTCGGGCGGAAGGCGGGGTGTCGTTGCTGGCGACGGCGGGGCTGGACACGGTGGCGGTGCGCGTCCCCGGCCACGCGGTGGCGCGCGACCTCCTGCGTGCCGTCGGCCGCCCCATCGCCGCGCCATCGGCCAACCGATCGGGAGCAATCAGCCCCACGACCCCCATTCATGTGGCGGAAAGCTTGAAAGCCGCCGTCCGCCTGATCCTGGCGGCCGGACGCTGTGCCGTCGGCATCGAGTCGACCGTGCTCGACCTGTCCGGCCCGACCCCGGCGCTGCTGCGCCCCGGCGCCATCACCCGCGAAGCGATCGAGGCACTGGTCGGCCCGATTACCGTGGCCGCGGACGACCCGGCCGCTCCGAAATCGCCGGGCCAACTCTTGAGCCACTACGCCCCGGCGGCGCCGGTGCGGCTGGAAGCAACCTCGGCCGCCGCGGACGAAGCCCTGTTGACCTTCGGTCCCGACGCCTTCGTCCGCGGTGGCCGCACCCGCCTGAACCTCAGTCCCCAGGGCGACCTGCACGAGGCGGCGGCCAACCTGTTCGCCATGCTGCGCACGCTCGACCAGCCGGAACATACGGCCATCGCGGTGATGCCCATTCCGGACAAAGGGCTGGGGATCGCCATCAACGACCGGCTGCGCCGCGCCGCCGCGCCGCGCGGGGAGCCGGCATGACAGCGGCCGAGGCGCTGGCCCGCATCCGCGCTGTCGTCGGCCCGGCCGGCATGATCGATGATGCCGCGGGCATGGCACCGTACTTGAAGGAGTGGCGCGGCCGCTTCCGGGGGGCGGCGCGGGCGGTAGTTCGCCCCGCCGTCACGGCGGACGTCGCGGCTGTCGTCGGCATCTGCGCCGAGGCCCGGCTGGCGATCGTGCCCCAGGGCGGCAACACCGGCCTCGTCGGCGGCTCCATCCCGTTCGAGACCGACGACGCCATCATCCTGAGCCTGACGCGGATGACCCGCATCCGTGCCCTCGACCCGCTCAATCACACCATCACGGTGGAGGCCGGCTGCATCCTCCACGACGTCCGGCAGGCGGCCGAGGCGGTGGACCTGCTGTTCCCCCTGAGCCTGGGCGCGGAGGGTTCGTGCCGTATCGGCGGCAACCTGTCGACCAACGCCGGCGGCCTGATGACCCTGCGGCACGGCAACATGCGCGAGCAGGTTCTGGGCCTGGAGGTCGTGCTTCCCGACGGGCAGGTATGGGACGGCCTGCGGGCGTTGCGCAAGGACAACACCGGCTACGAC
>DASPMK010000016.1:0-6046 GCA_035627075.1 Azospirillaceae bacterium | reverse complement strand
GACGAGACCGTCATGATAGGGATGGTGATCGACGCCGTACGCGAGGTACTGAGTGTCGATCATGGTTGCATCGATCGGGTTCCGGCGTTGCTGGCCCGCAACGGCGGAACGGTCGGGATCGAGGCGATCTGCCGACTGGGTGACGGCGAGCGTCTGGTGTCGGTGCTGTCGGCCGATGGCTTGCTCAACCGCGCCACTGCCGCCGATGCCGGGTCGGGCGATGCGGAAGGGGGCGATGCCGATGGCGAGGACGAGCAGTTCGTGGTGTTCCGGCTAGCCAGCGAGGAATACGGCGTGCCCGTTGCCGACGTACAGGAGATCGTGCGCGTACCCGACGACCTGACCCATCTGCCGCGTACGGCCTCCCACATTGAGGGGGTGGTGAATCTGCGCGGCTCGGTGCTGCCGGTGATCAACCAGCGCCGCCGTTTCGGCCTGCCGACGGTGGAACGAAACGATCGGCAGCGCATTGTCGTTCTGACGGCCGGCAATGTGCGCACTGGCATTATCGTCGACAGTGTGACCGAGGTATTGAAGATCGCCCGTGCCGCCATCGGTCCGGCACCGGACCGGATAGCAGGAGCGGTTTCCCGCGTAGCCAATCTGGCGGCGCAAAGCCGGCTTGTCCTGTTGCTCGAAGTCGGTCGTCTCCTGGAGGCAAAGATCTGAGCGCTCCTTACGCACGGCATGGGACGGAATGATCAAGGTACTGGTGGTCGACGACTCGGCGCTTATGCGCAAGCATCTGCGCGACATCTTGATAGCGGAAGGCGATATTGAAGTCGAGGTGGCCCGTAACGGGCGGGAGGCTTTGGAGCGGGCTGCCGCGTTTGCCCCGGATGTGATCACGCTGGATGTGACCATGCCGGAGATGGACGGACTGACCTGCCTGCGCCGCCTGATGGCGGTTGAGCCGCGGCCGGTGGTGATGGTGTCGGCTCTGACCGAGGAGGGGGCCCAGGTAACGCTGGACGCGCTGCGGCTGGGTGCGGTCGACTTCTTGTCCAAGCCGGAGGGAACCGTGCCGCTCGATCTCGACGGCCTGCGTGTCACCCTGGTGGCCAAGGTGCGGACGGCCGCCCGTGTCCGCCTGTCTCGCAGCCGCGGCCTGCTCGACCGCGTGCGCCAACGGCATCAGGCGGGGAAGCCGGACTGGCGCACCGGCACCGCGCCTGTCCGGCCAGCGCCGGTGCGCCGTACGGCCAATGGGCTGGTGCTGATCGGCGTGTCCACCGGCGGCCCGCGCGCGCTGGAGGAAATCCTGCCGGCGCTGCCGCCGGAGTTTCCCTGGCCGGTGCTGGTGGCGCAGCACATGCCCGCGACCTTCACCAACGTGTTTGCCCGGCGGATAGATAAGCTTTCGGCGCTGTCGGTGGTGGAGGTATCGCAGCCGATGCCGCTACTGCCCGGCCGCATCCATATCGCGCAAGGTGATGCCGACGTGATCGTCACGCGCCGGATCGGCCGACTGATCGCCGAACCCGTGCCGATGGACGAGAAGCGCCCCTGGCATCCCAGTACCGACCGCATGGTCGAAAGCGCGTTGGCGATGATGGACCCGCGCGACCTGGTCGGTGTCCTGCTTACCGGAATGGGCAACGATGGAGCGGCGGCCATGACCCGGCTGTACCGCGAAGGGGGGCGCACCTTGGCCGAGTCCGAAAGCACCGCCGTGGTGTTCGGAATGCCCGGCGAATTGGTCCGGCTGGGGGGCGCCGGCATGGTGGTGCCGTGCGGCGGGGTGGCGCGGCAACTGATCAACTGGCTGATGTGATGCGGCGGAACGGCTTGCGGGAGGAGACATTATGCCCCTGATCCGACCCACGCCGCCCCCCGGTACGGACCCGGGCCAAGCGGTACCGGCAGCCCGTCTGGACGCGGCCGATCCGACGGAGCGACGGCGTGCCGCGCTCGACCGTGCCTACCCGGATGGGCCGGCGGCTGACCTGTGCCGGCGCCTGCCAGTGGAGAACGAACCGGCGGTACGCGAGGCGATCCTGACCGCGCTGATGACCATCGGCGGGCCGCAGGCGGTTGACGGCCTGCTGCCGCTGCTACGCAGCGAGGATGCGGCGTTGCGCAACGGCGCTATTGAAGCGTTGCAGAAAATGGACAGGGATGTGGTCCCGCACGTTGAGAACCTGTTCGCCGACCCGGATTCCGACGTGCGCATTTTCGCCGTCAACATCGTCGAGGCGTTGCGCCACCCCCTGGCCCCGGCTTGGCTGTTCCGGCTTGTCCAGTTCGAGCGGCACATCAACGTGTGTGCCGCCGCGGTCGACGCGCTGGCCGAAATTGGCACTCCCGACATGGTGCCCGCTCTGGAGACCCTGACCGATCGCTTCCCCAACCAGCCTTTCCTGCATTTTGCCGTCCGCCTTGCGATCCGCCGGATCACCGGAGAAGCCGAGCCGTGAAACCATGAGGGAGACAACGCCGATTTCCCCGGGGGAGTTCGCCAAATTCCAGGAGTTCTTCTACCGGAAAACCGGCCTGTTGTTCACCGAGGCCAAGCGCTACTTCGTGGATCGGCGCCTTGCCGAGCGCATGCAGGCGACCGGCTCCGCCAGCTTCCGCGATTACTTCACCCTTCTGCGCTTCCAGGCGTCGGGGACGGAGTTGCAGGCGCTGGTCAATCTGATGACCGTCAACGAAACTTATTTTTACCGGGAGCAGTATCAGTTCAAGTGCTTGGTCGATTCCATGCTCGACGAGGTGGCGCGTACCAAAAAGCCGGGGCGGCCGATCCGGATCTGGTCGGTGCCGTGCGCGACGGGCGAGGAGCCTTACACGCTGGCCATCCATCTGCTGGAACATTGGGCGCAGGTGGACGCCTTCGAGATCGAAATCCTGGCCTCTGATATCGACACCGCCGCCTTGGACGCCGCCCGCGCCGGCATCTACGCCGCGCGAGCGGTCCAATACGTCCCGATGACGGTTCGGCGCCGCTACTTCACCGAACTGGGAGACGACCGCTGGCAGATCATTCCGGAGTTGCGCCGATCCATCGAGTTTACCCGGGTCAATCTCCACGACCGGGCGGAGGTCGCCCGGAATGGTCGATTCGACGTAATCTTTTGCCGCAACCTGTTGATCTACTTTGATGAGCACTCGCGCCGGCAGGCCGCGGAGTCGTTCTTCGACGTTCTCTATCCCGGCGGCTTCATCGGCCTTGGCCACTCGGAGTCCATGAGCCGCATTTCCTCTCTGTTCAACGTCCGCAGGTTTCCCGATGCCATCGTTTACCAGAAACCCCGTTGAGGCCGCATGCGTGCTGATCGTCGATGACGCCGCTACCGTCCGCCTCTATTACCGGCAGGTATTAGAGACGGCGGGTTTTGCCGTCGAGGAGGCGGTCAACGGCATGGAGGCTCTTGAAAAGGCCCTGTCGCGGCCGTTCGACCTGCTGGTCGTCGACGTCAACATGCCGCGCATGGACGGCTACACCCTGCTGCGCAAGGTGCGCGAGGCCCCGGACCTGCGTGCCGTGCCGGCGGTCATGATCAGCACCGAGGCTCAGGCCGGCGACGCCCGCCGCGCCTACGAGGCCGGCGCCAATCTGTATCTGGTCAAGCCCGTCCGTCCGGAGGTTCTCGCGCTCGATGTGCGATTGATGACGGGAGTACCCCCCGGAGAATGTCCGAAATGAATCCACTGCTGTCCCAGTTCGTCATTGAGGCGCGTGATCAGTTGGAGCAGGCTTCTACCGGCCTGTTGGATTTGGAGCGCCGGCCCGGTGATGCCGGCGTACTCCAGACCGTGTTCCGCGCCATCCACACCCTGAAAGGCTCCTCGGGGCTGGTCGGCGTGGCGCCGCTTACCGTTCTGGTCCACGCCGCCGAGGATCTGCTGGGTGCGGTACGCGATGGACGGGTCGCCGTGCAGACCGGGATGGTCGATGTCCTGCTCGACGGGCTCGACCGGGTCGGGATTTGGGTCGACGCGCTGGAGACAACCGGCGACCTGCCGTCGGATGCCGGGGACACCGCGTCGATTCAGGCCAGCCGACTGCGCGCGTGGCTGGGAACTCCGATACCGGCAAAGGCGGCCGGGACGTTATCCGCAAGCTGGATCGCCCGCCTTGACAAGGCGGTGCGGCTGGAAACAGTGCGTCGGGCGCAGGCGGGCGGAGGCATGCCATCGGCCGTCGTTTACGAACCGGATCCCGAGTGCTTCTTCCGTGGCGACGATCCGCTTGCCCTGGTGCGTCGGATACCTGAGCGGCTGGCGTTAGTGATCGAGCCGACATCCCGTTGGCCGCAACCGGAGAGCATCGATCCTTTGATGTGTGCGTTGCGTTTCCGCGTGCTCAGCGCTGCCCCGGCGACGGCGGTGGAAGCGGTGTTCCGCACCGTTGGCGATCAGGCACGGATCACGCCTCTTGCCCTGGCGGATTTGGAGGCGGATTTGGATCTGGGGGCAGACCTGGAAACAAATCCAGCCTTGCCCGCCTCCACCCGAGCCGACGTCCAACCTGAGGCCGGCAGTGAAGACCGAGCCGCATGCCGGCGCATCCTTGCGGAGCAGGTGCTGGTGTTGGAGCTGGCGGTGCAGGGCGAGCAGTGGCTCGGCCGGATCGACAGTGTCGAACGCACGGTGTGCAACTGCCTGGGCGCTATTGGCGATACGGATCATCTCGGCAAGCTGGCGTCGACTGCGGTTGCCGCGCGTGCGACTGGTTCGGTCCAGCCCTTGCGCGCCTTCGTGGCCGAACTGGCCGGCGTGTCCGTAGTGGCCGAAATCGCTCCTCCACCCGAGCCGGCGATGCGGCCGGCTCGGGTGGAGGAGATTCCCGCCGATACGCGCGGTGCCGAGGTGCGCGGCGGGGCGGGGCGGGTATTGCGCGTCGATTCCCGGCGTGTGGATACCTTGATCGAAACCATGGGCGAGTTGATCGTGGCGAAGAACGCGCTGCCGTTTCTGGCCCGCCGAGCCGAGGAGGAGCACGACCGCCGTGAACTCTCACGGGCTATCAAGGCGCAGTACGAGGTGATCCACCGGCTGGTTCAGGAACTCCAGTCGGCGGTACTGGCTATACGCATGCTGCCGGTTTCGCAAGTGTTCCAACGCTTCCCGCGACTGGTCCGCGATCTGGCGCACCGGCTGGACAAGCGGGTCGAACTGGCCATCGAGGGCGAGGAGACCGAAGCCGACAAGACCGTGATAGAAAGCCTGGCCGATCCGCTGCTCCACCTGATCCGCAACAGTATCGACCATGGCATCGAACCCCCCGAAGATCGCATCGCCGCCGGAAAACCGGCGCACGGCACCATCCGCCTAGCCGCCTCGCGCGGCCCTGACGCCGTGATCATTGAGGTCGGGGACGACGGGTGCGGCATCGATTCGGCAGCGATCCGGGCGAAGGTGGTCGCCCAAGGCATCCTGGATGCCGTGCGCATCCAATCCTTGAGCGAGGACGAGGTGCTGATGCTGGTGTTCCACCCCGGCTTCTCCAGCCGGGAGGAGGTTTCGGAGTTGTCCGGGCGGGGCGTCGGGCTGGACGCGGTGCTCGCCGTCGTCGAGACGGCGGGCGGCACGGTGGCGCTGTCGAGCCGGCTGGGCCAGGGTACAACGGTGCGATTGACCCTGCCGCTCAGCCTCGCCATCGTCCGCGTCATGACCGTGGAGGTCGGCGGTCAGGTTTTCGGCGTGCCCATGGACGTGGTGGCGGAGACGGTGCGCGTACCAAGCGGAGCCTTCCACAGTCTCAATCACGGTCCTGGGGGAGAGCGCGCCTTTGTGCTGCGCGACTCCGTGGTGCCGGCGATCGATCTTGCAAATGCGCTCGGCCTGCCGCCGGCTCCTCCGGCCGAACAGGCGGCCGTCCTGGTGGTGCGGCTCAATGGTGAGCGGGTGGGCGTAGTGGTCGAGGCGTTCCGCGAGCGCCTGGAGGTGCTTGTCAAGCCAATGGAGGGAGCCTTGGCGGGGGTGGCGGGCTATGCCGGCACCGCCCTCCTCGGCGATGGCCGGGTTCTGCCGATCCTCGATCTGAAGGAATTGATCTGATGCCGATCCATTACGACGATACTTGTGCCGTGTTCGAGGA
>DASPMK010000015.1:0-11419 GCA_035627075.1 Azospirillaceae bacterium | reverse complement strand
CGCCTCAAGCTCCTCCCGCTGGTTTCTGAGTTCCTCCTCCGAGGCCATGAGTTCCTCGGTCTGCCGTTCCATGCTCTCGCTCTTCTCGGCCAGCCGCAGGTTCGCCTCGCGCAGTTCTTCGCTCTGGGCCTGCAACTCTTCTTCCGACACGCGCAGTTCCTCGGCCTGCTGCTGCGTCCGCTCCAGCAACTCGCGCGATTTCTGGCTGCGCTCCAGGATTTCCAGGTTGAGGGCGAGCAGCGGCATCAGCCCTTCGAACAGCGACTGCTGCTCCTCGCTCAGCGGCGAGAAGGTGGCGACTTCCACCACCGCCAGGACCCGGTCCTTGGACATCGCCGGCGCCGCGATGATCTGCAAAGGCTTGGCTTCACCCAGTCCCGAGGTGATGCGTACATAATCCGCCGGCACGTTGGTCAGTAGGATCGGCGCTTTTTCCAGGGCGCACTGACCGATCAGGCCTTCGCCCAGCGCGAAGGAATTTCCAAGGCTCTTGCGCTCGCGCATGCCGAAGGTGCCGATCAGTTCCAGGCGTTGGTCGAGTTCATTCCAGATATGGATGACACCGTGTCCGCCTTCGACAAGTGGCACCAGGTCCTCGATCGCGGTCTGCGCCAATTCGCGCACCGACGCGGCACGCTGCAAGCGGTCGGCGACCCGCGACAGGTTCGACTTGACCCAGTGCTGGCCGACCATCTTCTGTGCCGCCCGTTGGAAGACGCCGAGGGCGCGGGCCATGGAGCCCAGCTCATTACCGTTTTCAAGAAACGGGATCACCACGGCGTGCTCGCCGGCTGCCAGGCGTCCCATGCACCCTTCAAGGCGGTTCAAGGAGCGTGTGGTGGCGCGGGAAATGGCGAGCGCGATGATCAGGGCTGTCACGACCAGACCGGCGAAGGCCCACAGCGAGGTGGTCACCAGTTCGCCCGAGCGGGCCATGGTCTGGGAATGGAACTCCGCCGCCCTGCCGAGAGCGAACTTGAGCGCCTTTTCGGCGATGTTTTCCAACTCCTCCATATGGCGCCCGGCGTTTCCCTGGACATAGGCTATCGCCTCCGCCCGTTTACCCCCGCGCACCAGCGTTACCAATTCACTCCGGTAGTATTGCCAGAGCGCCAATCCCTGGGCGAGTCCCTCGATGTCCTCGTGCGGTCCTTGATACTGGCTTTGCACCACCCGCAGATAGTCCATGGTTTCGGCCTCGTCGGCCGCCATTTGCCGGAGTGCCTCTTCCGCTTCATCCGTTTCGACCAGAACCATTTCGTGCATGTCGCGTTGCAGTGCCACAATGCGCCCGCGCAATCCCCGCGCGGCGATGGAGACGGTGAACGGCTGCTGATAGAACTGGTCGGTGGTCGCGCTTAGGTTCTCCAAGTTCCGGATCACGTAGAACCCGTAGACGGCCACCAAAACCAGGACAGCGCCGAAGCCGGCCATCAGACCGGTCATCAGCTTGGCATTGCGCAGCACAAACATCCTTTTCTCCCCACCATAAGGCATCTCTCCCGTCTGCCCACATGGGAGGTCGACAGCGGATGTCGGACACGCCTCAGGTACTGAAAGGAGTAATTCAGAATGAAAGAGTGGCTCGGCAACCGCCATACCGTCAAGCCGCTGGCCACGCAACGTGGTGGAATGGACGGTTTCCGCATCTGGTGAAGGTTCTCGTCCGAGAGGGATTCGTCCCTAATTTAAGGCGAAGACCATCCCCATGGGGGCCACGACCATCGGCCCTGATCTCACCACATCAGTGTTCCAGGTTCACGGAGTCGATCCTTGGCGCCCCGCCGTTCGACTGACCACAAGCCCAGCAAATCTCCGGCAGCGAGCCTGGACGTTGTCCCCTCCCCAATCCGGCTCAGCAGACAGGCGACGTCATTGCTGCAACTGTAAGGTTAGTTCCCCTCGTTGATCATCGCCTGATAGATTTTCCAGGCGACTTCCACCGTCACGCCGCCAGCCCGCGCTCCGGCGGCCAGCATGGCCGCGTTCGGCTTCAGCGGAACGGCGGTCATTCCCGATTCCCCCAGCGCCTTGACGACGTTGAGGGCATACTCCATGGGGCGGCTGACCGGCTCCAGGTCGGCTCGATTGACGGGAAGAGTGGCGTTCATCTAAAAACCCTCCTTGTTTGGTTACGGCGCTGTAACGCAAGGAGGATGCCAACCGATCGACCCTGGATCGGTTAACGGCGCCATCGGCACTATAGAGCCTAGATTGTTGGAATCCCTGATCCTCCAAAATTGTATACAGCGTCTCTTTCAACTTTTTGGCTCAAGCATTATGCAAAATGCGGCTGAGGCTTGCGCCCGTTTTGCAATTTGCAAATCGCGGGGGACGAATTTTGCTTCCCGGGCTTTGTTCGAACGCTTCCCGCCGCCAACGCTTTGGGCTAGTGTCCGGGCACCATGACGAACCGGACCGTGATTTATCATATGTGCCGGGCGGAAGAATGGGCCGCCGCCCAGGCAACGGGCTTGTACCCCGGCTCGTCGCAGGATGCCGCCGACGGCTTTGTTCATTTTTCGACAGCCGCCCAGGTCGTCGAGAGCGCCGCCAAACACCGCGCCGGCCAGACCGGGTTGCTGCTCCTGGCGGTGGACGCCGGAACCCTGGAGCCCGCCCTGAGGTGGGAGCCGTCGCGCGGCGGCCAACTCTTTCCCCATCTTTATGGGCCGTTGCCTGTCCCGGCCGTGATATCGGTGGACCCGCTGCCACTGGGTCCCGATGGCCACCACGTTTTCCCGCCGACCATCCCGCAGGTCTGACGCCGTGATCGATCTTTTCTCCTTTGCCGGCCCCGTGTTGCGCGCGTTCGACCCCGAAACCGCGCACCGCTTCACCATCCAGGCGCTTCGGATCGGCTTGGCCCCGCGTGCCGCCGGGCGCGACGATCCTGTGCTGGCCTGCCGGTTGTGGGGACTCGATTTCCCCAACCCGGTCGGGCTCGCCGCCGGTTTCGACAAGGACGCCGAAGTGGTGGACGCCATGCTGGGCCTGGGCTTCGGCTTCGTCGAGGCGGGGTCGGTGACACCACGGCCGCAGCCCGGCAACCCGCAGCCCCGCTGCTTCCGCCTGCCCGACCAGTGGGCGATGATCAACCGCTACGGTTTCAACAACCAGGGTCTTGAAGCCTTCAAGGCGCGCTTGAGCGCGCGGGCCGGACGGCCCGGCATCGTCGGCGCCAACGTCGGCAAGAACAAGGATACCGCTGACGCCGCCGACGACTATGCTATCGGCGTGAAGGCGCTGGCGCCCCACGCCGGTTACCTCGTCTGCAACGTCTCCTCGCCCAACACGCCGGGCCTGCGCGCGCTTCAGGGCCGCGAGCCGCTGGCCGAACTGCTGCACCGGGTGCTCCAGGCGCGGGCCGACGCCAACTGCGCCAAGCCGCCGCCCCTGCTGCTGAAGATCGCCCCCGACCTGACCGAGGAAGACAAGCGCGACATCGCCGAGGTGGCGGTGGAATCCGGCATCGACGGACTGATCGTCTCCAACACCACCATTACCCGGCCGGGCGGTCTGCCGGCCGACCTCGCCAAGGAAACCGGCGGCCTGTCGGGGCGGCCGGTATTCCAACTGTCCACGGCGGTGCTGGCCGACATGTACCGGCTGACCGGCGGCAGGCTGCCGCTGGTGGGCTGCGGCGGCATCGCGTCGGGAGCGGACGCCTACGCCAAGATCCGCGCCGGCGCCTCGCTGGTGCAGCTCTACACCGCGCTGGTTTACGGCGGACCGGCGCTGCTCAAGGCGATCAAGCACGATCTCGCCTCCCGCCTCAAGGCCGATGGTTTCCGCTCGGTGGCCGAGGCGGTGGGCGCCGATGTCCGGGGGGCGTCATGACAACCCCCATCCTTTCCGGCATCGCCTCCGTCGCCGACCGCTACGACGGCTTCATCCTCGACCTGTGGGGCGTGCTCTACGATGGCGAGCAGCCCTATCCCGGCGCCATCGACTGCCTGGACCGCCTGCGCGCGGCGGGCAAGACCCTTTGCCTGTTATCCAATGCCCCCCGCCGCAACCCGTCGGTGGAGAGAAGGCTGTCGGGCGTGGGCGTCACGCCGGATCACTACGACCACCTGCTGACGTCGGGCGAGGCGACGCACTGGGCGCTTTTGAGCCCGCCGGACGCGTGGCACGCCAAGCTGGGGCGGCGCTGCCTGCACATTGGCCCGCCGCGCGATAAGGACATCTTCCCCGGCCTCGGCCTGGAAATGGTCGCTACGCCGGAAGCCGCCGACTTCGTGGTCAACACCGGCATCGACACCTTCGACGAGACGCTGGACGATTACGAGGCGGTGCTCCAGCGCTGCATCGCGGCGAACCTGCCGATGGTCTGCGCCAACCCCGATCTGGTGGTGATGGTCGGCGACAAGATGGCGATCTGCGCCGGCATGTTGGCCAAGCGCTACAAGGAATTGGGTGGCGCCGTCGCCTACCACGGCAAGCCCTATGCCCCGGTCTACCGCCGTTGCTTCGAGCTTTTGGGAATTTCGGACAAGAGCCGCATCCTGGCGGTGGGCGACAGCTTGCGCACCGACGTGGCCGGAGCCAACGCCGCCGGCATCGACGTGGCGCTGGTTACCGGCGGCATCCACCTGACCGAGGTTGGGCGCGACGAACTGGGCGCCGCCTGGGGCGATCACCCCGACCCCGACAAGCTGGACGCGGTCATCCAGGCCAGCGGGCATACGCCCACCTACGCCGTGCCACATTTCGCGTGGTGAGGTCTTGGCGAAAAAAAGCCCCTTTCCCTCGGAAAGGGGCTTCGAGTTCGTCCCGCGTGTCGCTTGCGCAACCGAAAATCAGATGCAATAGGCCTTCAAGGGCGCGAAGCCGTTGAAGTTCACCGCCGAATAGGTCGTGGTGTAGGCGCCCGTCGCCTTGATGCGCAGCCGGTCACCGATCCGCAGGTTCACCGGCAGGCGGTAGTCGGCCTTCTCATAAAGCACGTCAGCGCTATCGCAGGTCGGACCGGCCAGGATCACCCGCTCCACCTCCGGGTCCATCTCGTCGTAGTCCGTCTCGATCGGGTACTGGATGGCCTCGTCCATCGTCTCGGCCAGACCGCCGAACTTGCCGATGTCCAGGTACACCCAGCAGCGTTCGTCGGTGGCCGACTTGCGGGAAATCAGCACCACCTCGCTCTCGATCACGCCGGCGTTGCCCACCATGCCGCGACCCGGCTCGATGATCGTCTCGGGGATGCGGTTGCCGAAGTGAAGGCGGATGGCGTCGAAGATCGCCTGTCCATAGGCCTGGCTGTCCGGGACGTCCGAGCGGTAGCGGGTGGGGAAGCCGCCGCCCAGATTGACCATGCACAGGTCGATGCCCTCGGCCTCCAGGTCATGGAACAGTTGCGCCACTTGGCCCAGCGCCTTGTCCCACTGCGTCAGATCCTTTTGCTGCGAGCCGACGTGGAACGACACGCCGTAGGGGATCACGCCCAGCGGCCCGGCCTTGCGCAGCAGGTCGCGGGCCATCTCCAAGTCGCAGCCGAACTTGCGCGACAGCGGCCACTCGGCGCCCTCGCCCGAGGTCAGAATGCGGCAGAACACGCGGGCTCCCGGAGCGACCTCGGCGATCTTCTCCAACTCGGCCTGGCTGTCGTAGGCGAACAGGCGCACGCCCAGTTCGAAGGCGCGTTGGACGTCGGCCTTCTTCTTGATGGTGTTGCCGTAGGAAATGCGGTCCGGCGAGGCGCCAGCGGCCAGCGCCATCTCGATCTCAGGTACGCTGGCGGTGTCGAAGCACGAGCCCAGACCGGCCAGAAGGCTCAGGATCTGCGGCTCCGGGTTGGCTTTGACGGCGTAGAAGATACGGGCGTCGGGCATGGCGGAGGCCAGCGCGTGGTAGTTTTCCTCGACGATGTCGAGGTCAAGGACAAGGCAAGGCGTGGCGGGACGCTGCTCCGCGAGGAAGCGGGCAATCTTCTGGTTCATCTCAGTCTCCGAAGGACGAGAGGTTATGGCGGGTGATTTTTTGACGGAATCCGATCGACGCGGAGACCGGACGCGGCCTTCAGCATCGCCTGCCCCTGAAGCCAGGAAAGCAGCCGGTGTGAAGGGGATCGCGCCCGGTCACATACTCAATTTCGACCGGACGGTACCTTCGGATTTGAGCGAAGCTCTAAGACCGGCGGGCTGGAACCCACCGACAACAACATGAAACATCGTAACCTCCAACAAGCCGCCCTTTAAGGAAGCGGTCGGGGATACGCATCACGTCGTTGCATAACCACTACTCGGGAGACACCGAGGGCGGGCCAGCGGCACGTGCGCTTGCGATAAATCGCGATATACGTGGAAAGCCGCCCCCTTAAAAGAGAAAATTTGCATCCCCCGCAAAAAAGTTGACCGGCGTGCTCCATGGACGCACAAACCCGCGTGAAGCCTAGGGATTTTTTACATTTTCCTGACGTGAGCGTCAGCTGGCCGGCGGGTCGCGATGCTGGTTCGTTTCGCCCAGTCCCGCCCAGGTGGCCCCCAGAATGGCGGCGCCGAACACCGCCAGGAAGGCAAAGCAGGCGTGCCAGCCGAATCACTGCGTCAACACCCCGCCGAACGGGGGCAAACCAATTCGGCGAATTTCGGCCGTTGGTCAGCCGTAACGAAGCAGACGGGCGCCGTTGGCCTTCAGCCAGGCGCGCGGGGTGCGGACGTCGGGGGTGAGCCGGGCGCACCACGCCCAGAACCGCGGCGAATGGTTCATCTCCTTCAAGTGCGCCACCTCGTGCGCCACCACGTAGTCCAGAACCCATTCCGGTGCCAGAACAAGCCGCCAGGAGAACGATAACCGACCGGCGGCCGAGCAACTGCCCCAGCGGCTTTTGGTGTCGCGCACCGTCACGCCGGACACCCTGGCGCCGATCTCGGCAGCCTTGGCGGCGGCACGGGCCGACAACTCCTTGAGCGCCTCGGCCGCCAGCCAGTCGCGCACCCGGCGGCCGAGGAACTCCGGCTGGCCGCCGAACAGGATTTCACCATCGGCCTGCCGCGCCGGTCCGCGCCATGTCGCGTCGTGGCGGATTACGTGGTCGACGCCCAGGACCGATACCACGCCGCCGGCGGCGAACGGCTGACGCTCGGGCACTTTCGACAACCGGCTCTTCAGCCAGCCGTCATGGCGGGTGACGAAGCGGCGCACCTCGGCTTCGGGTGTGCCCACCGGCACCACCACCTTGATCTGTCCCGACGCCGGGTCCACCCGCATGGTCAGCCGCCGTGCCCGCGCCGACTCGCGAAGTTCGAGCGGTTCGTCCAGACCGGCGAGGGCCAGCGGGCGGGGGGGCTTAGGTTTGGGCTTGCGGCCGAAGATCACGGGGCGACTCCGTGGGGATATGCGTTTGTTATAGCGGGTGGCGGCTTGTCCGGTCCAGCGCCCGCCGGTGGGTGCGTTGACAGGGTGGGGCCGCCCCCTCACTGTTCTTGAAAAAAGCAAGGGGAGAGCGCCGATGTACGTGCTTGCCATCGACCAGGGGACCACCTCGACCCGCGCCATGGTGTTCGACCGCCAGGGACGCCCGATATCGGTGGCCCAGCGCGAACTCCGCCAGTTCTACCCCGCCGATGGCTGGGTCGAGCACGACGCCGAGGATATCTGGCGCGATACCGTGGTCGTCTCCCGCCAGGCCCTGGAGAGGGCCGGCGCCAAGGCGTCCGACGTGGAGGCCATCGGCATCACCAACCAGCGTGAAACCACCCTGCTGTGGGATCGGGCGACCGGCGAGGCGGTCCACAACGCCATCGTCTGGCAGGATCGGCGCACCGCGCCGCGTTGCCATGCCTTGGCACGCGACGGGGCGGAGGCCATGGTCAGCCAGCGCACCGGCCTTCTTCTCGATCCTTACTTCTCCGCAACGAAGCTGGCGTGGCTCTTGGAGCATGTGCCCGGCGCGCGGATGCGGGCCGGACGCGGCGAATTGTGCTTCGGCACGGTGGAGAGTTTCCTGCTGTTCAGGCTGACCGGCGGGGCGGTGCATGCCACCGACGCCACCAACGCCTCGCGCACCTTGCTGTTCAACCTGCACACCCAGGATTGGGACGACGAACTCCTGCGGCTATTCGGCATTCCCCGCGCCGTGTTGCCCAAGGTTCTGGACAACGCCGCCCTGTTCGGGACCACCGAAGCCTCGGTTCTGGGCGCCCCCATCCCCATTACCGGCATGGCCGGCGATCAACAGGCGGCCACGGTGGGGCAGGCTTGTTTCGAACCCGGTATGATCAAGAGCACCTACGGCACGGGCTGTTTCGCGCTGCTCAACGTCGGCGATAAGCCGGCGGTGTCGAAGAATCGGCTGTTGACCACTGTGGCTTATCGTTTCGATGGCAAACCGACATTTGCCATCGAAGGCTCGATCTTCGTGGCCGGAGCGGCGGTGCAGTGGCTGCGCGACGGGCTGCGCGTCATTCCCGACGCCCCCTCTTCCGAATATCACGCCCGTGAGGTGGAGGACACCGGCGGCGTCTATCTCGTGCCGGCCTTCACCGGCTTGGGAGCCCCCTACTGGGACCCCGATGCCCGCGGCGCCATCCTGGGCCTGACCCGCGATACCGGGGTCAGCCACATCGTGCGGGCGACGCTGGAGTCGGTATGCTACCAGACCCGCGATCTGTTCGAGGCGATGGCCGCCGATGGCGGCCACGCTCCGCTCGCGCTTCGTATTGATGGCGGAATGGTGATGAACGACTGGCTTTGCCAGTTCCTGGCCGATGTCCTGAACGTGCCGGTGGAACGGCCGGAGGTTACCGAAACCACTGCCCTGGGCGCCGCCTATCTGGCGGGACTGCACACCGGATTCTACGGCTCGCTGGCGGCGGTTGCCGGTGTTTGGGCCTGCCAGCGTCGTTTCGAGCCCGGTATGGACGAGGGACGGCGGGAGCGGTTGTACGAGGGGTGGAAGCGGGCGGTCGGAAGGGTAAGGGTTTCTTGAGAAGGATGGCAGGGTGCAGGGGGCCGGTGCCCCCGGCGTTCCGTTTTATGCTTCCCACTTGCGGATAAAGTCCCGCACACGGGGCAATACGTGCTCGCGCCACTTGCGACCGTTGAAGATGCCATAGTGGCCCACGGCCGGCTGCATGTGGTCCAGGTGCATATGGCTGGGCAGGTTGCGGCACAGGCGGTGGGCGGCGATGGTCTGGCCGGGGGCGGAGATGTCGTCCAACTCGCCCTCCACCGTCATCAACGCCACCTTGGTGATGGCGCCGGGATCGACCTTCTCGCCGCGCCATGTCAGGGTCCCGTTGGGCAGGTCATGCCGCTGGAACACGCGGGAAATGGTATCGAGATAGAACTCGGCCGGCAGGTCGAGGACCGACAGGTACTCGTCGTAGAACTCGCGGTGCTTGTCCGCCGAATCGCCGTCGCCGACCACCAGATGGTCGAACAGCTTCATGTGGGCGTCCAGGTGCCGCTCCAGGTTCATGGTCATGAAACCCGTAAGCTGGATGAAGCCGGGGTACACCCGGCGCAGGCCGCCGGGGTAGTACACCGGCACGGTCTGGACCACCGTGCGCTCGAACCATTCCAGCGGGCGGCTTTCGGCCAGCTTGGTCGGGGTGGTGGGGGCGGCGCCCGGATCGATCGGGCCGCCCATCAGGATCATGCTGCGCGGCAGGCCGGGGTCGTCGTGGGCCGACATGACCGACATCGCCGCCAGCACCGGCACCGTCGGCTGGCACACCGCCATGACGTGGGTGTCCGGGCCTAAGTGGCGGACGAAATCCATGACATAGGCGACATAATCGTCCAGCCCGAAGGCGCCGCGCGCCAGCGGTACCTGCCGGGCATCCGTCCAGTCGGTGATGTAGACGTCGTGCTCCGGCAGCAGCGCCTCCACCGTGCCGCGCAGCAGGGTGGCGAAATGGCCGGACAGCGGCGCCACCAGCAGGATCTTGGGATCGCGCCGTTCGGTATCGCGCTGGAAGTGCAGCAGCGTGCAGAACGGCTTGACCAGGGAGGCGCGTTCCTGCACCGCCACCGTTCGGCCGTCGATGCTGGTGGTGTCCAGGCCGAACGCCGGCTTGCCGTAACGGCGCGTGGTGCGTTCGACCAGTTCGGCCCCGGCGGCGATACGGCGCCCCATCCGGGTGTAGGAGGCCGGCATGAACGGATTCTGGAACGCTGTCTGGGTGGCCTGAGCGGCCAGACGCAGCGGAGTCAGAGCGGCTTGACGCAGGTCATAAAGTTGATAGAGCACAACGTCCTCTCTCGGAACCGTTCCACCGGATGCCGCGGCGCAGCATGGCTTGGCATACTAACCAAACGGATACCCCATTAGGAGAGGTCGGTCACTTTGTCAACGAGTCGTCATAAAATGTGAACGTTTCTTCCAAAAAAATGCGGCATTCATGCAACAAGTTGCCATGCCATGTAGCCAAGAACGCCCGCGTTGACCATCATGATCACTGGGGCGGCACGGGCTACCGCACCGCGCCATGCGCGCCCCGCCGCGTGACCGGCCAGCCCCACGGCGATCAGGGCGGGCAGGGTGCCAAGGGTGAAGGCCACCATGCCGAGAGCGCCCGAGATGGGATTGCCGCTGGCCGCCGCCACGGCGATGGCGCCGTACAACAGGCCACAGGGGATGAAGCCCAGCGCCAGTCCCAGGGCGTAGCCGCGCCAGCCGATCGGGCTGCCGAACAACGGTCCCGCCAGCCGGCTGACGATCGCCGACCACCAGCGTTCGAGCGGGTTGTTGAACGACGGCAGCCAGCCCTTCAGCCCCTTCAGCGCGTAGGCCAGAAAAAACAGGGCGGCGAACGCCAGCAACACCACCGATACCCAGCGCAGGCCCGGCAATGCGGCGACCATGCCCGCCACCGACGCCGCTACCGCTCCCAGCGCGGCGTAGGTGGTGCCCCGGCCGAGGTGGTAGGGCAGGACGGCGGCGCCGGTCAGGCGGTGGAATTCCGACATGCGGCTGGCGGGCACCGCCTCCAGCCGGGCCGACACCTGGGCCAGCACGAAGGGGCCGCACATGCCGGCGCAATGGGTCAACCCGCCGACCAGCCCGGCGGTGAACAGGCTGAACAGCAGGCCGGCGTCCTGGTCGACGGCGATCCGGCACTGGTTCAGCCCCGACTCGATCAGGGAGAGGGCGGAATGGGCGTCCAACGGCACCTCCTGCGACGGCGCCCCATACTTAGGGTGCTCGCCGGCCCTTTCCCATGACGCACGTCAATCATTTACAAGCCATCAAGCCCGACAGGTATGCGTCGGCGTTGATCGAAGGCGCCGTCCGGATCACATCTTGATGCAGACGGGGGTGCCGTCGGTCAGCGCCAGCTTGGTCATGCCCGACGGGCAGCGCCCCTGGCCATCGGGCATGACGTCGACGCCGCCGTTCGACTGAGGGACGGGGATGGCCGCCTCGGTGCGGGTGGTGGGTGGTGGTGGCGTCGGTTCGGCGGCGGCCGGCTCG
>DASPMK010000014.1:0-10034 GCA_035627075.1 Azospirillaceae bacterium | reverse complement strand
GCTCTGGTGTGCGTCATGGCCACCGTACTGTACGCGTTGGCCCTGTTGCTGGCGGGGCGGCTGGCGCGTACGGAAGGCAGCGCGGCCACCGTCTTCTACTTCACGCTCACCTGCACCGGCGTCGGTGCGGTGTTGATGGGGCCGGACTGGGTGACGCCGACGGCCGGGGATTTTCTGCTGCTGGCGATCACCGGGCTGGTCGGCGGCACGGCCCAGTTTCTCATGACCGAGTCGGTGCGGGTGGCGCCGCCGTCCGTGGTGGCGCCGTTCGACTACACGGCGATGATCTGGGCGGTGGCGCTGGGCTACGCCGTGTTCGGCGATGTGCCGACCGGGGGTGTCCTGTTGGGGGGCGCGGTCGTCGCGGCCAGCGGGATCATGCTGTTGCGCTTGGAAACGCGCCGTTCGCCGATGGTTGCGGAGGCGTCCTGACGAAACCTTCCGGCGCCGTCCGCATCACCCCGTTCAGGCCAGCTTGCAGCCGATGCGGAAGCCGCCCCAGTGCTTGCCTCTGACCAGGATGGGGGCGGAGACGTCCTTCATCACCATCACCTTCCCACCGCCCATGTCCCGGCGATAGGTCTGCACCAGATAGGGCTGGCGACTGCGGGCCGCCGTCAGGCCGGTGGGATCATCGAACAGCCGACGGTTCCGGCTATGCCAGACGTTCCAGTCGTGATCGCCCGGACGCTGCGGCTGCGAATATTCCCTGTTGTGGGTCGGCAGGTAGCCGTTGCGGTCGACGGTGACGGTGAAGATGACGCGCGGGTGGGCGCTTAGCAACGGTTCTTGCACCGGCGGCAGGATGCGGTCGCACAGCTCGGTATACTTGGTCATGTACTGCTGCGGATCGGTGCCGTGGATCGCGTGCAGCGCGGCGTCGAACAGGTCGTCGAAGGTGGCCTCGCCGTGACGGATCGCCTCGTCGAACAGGTACCCCACCTGACGGGCCGCCCCCTGCGCCAGCGCCACCAGTTCCAGATCCTGCGCCTTCCAACGCGCCAGCGCCTGGGCAAGGTGGCCGGCGGTTTCGGCGGGCAGGGGATTGAAACGAACGTGCGCAACCTCCTTGTCGGTCGCGACGATCATGCCGGTCGCCCGGCCGAGGCCTTCGATGTCCAGCTTGATGGTGTAGCCGTCCGCGCTGGCCAACTGCATCTCGCGGATCTGCACGCCATGGGGGTTGATGTTGTCGAGGCGGCTGTGGAACACCATGCCGTCCACTTCGCAGGTGCAGGCGACGTCCACGGCCACGCGCTCCTCGTGTCGGCGATTGCCGAAACGCGACCCGCGAAGGGTGGAGGTGATGCGGCGTTTGATGCCGAAAATCTGTCGCACCAGCCCCATGGCGTTTTCCCACAGCTCCGACGCCTGGTGGGTGGAGCGCTGGGCGGCTTCGGCCACGGCGGAAATGCGCTCGTGGACGCTGTTCATGCTCTCGGCCATGTCGCCGGCGTTGGACGCGATGTCCTTGGTGACGACGTGCTGTTCGGTAACGGCGTCGGCGATGGTCGTGATGCCGTCGGCGACGATCTCGACCCGCTCGGCGACCTCGCCGATGGCGTCGACCGTTTCGCGAATCGACACCTGCATGGCCTCGATCTGGGTGCGGATGTCGCCGGTGGCGTTGTTGGTCTGGTCGGCGAGGTTCTTGACCTCGTGCGCCACCACGGCGAAGCCGCGCCCGGCGTCCCCCGCGCGCGCGGCCTCGATGGTGGCGTTGAGCGCCAGGAGACGAGTTTCCTTGGCGATCTTCTCGATCAGTTTCACCACGGCGCCGATACGCTCGGACGCGGCTGCCAGGGTGGCGGCGCGGTCCTGCGCCAGTTGCGATTTCTCCGACGCCGCCCGCGAGGTGGCGGTGGCCTGCTCGACCTTGGCGTTGATCTCCAGGAAGGAACCCGACTGCTGATTGGCCGCCAGCGCGATGAGGCGGGCGTTCATGTTGGTCTGCTCGGACGCCTCGGTGACGTGCTCGCCTTCCTTGCTCACCTGGTTGGAGGCGTTCAGCACCTCGTCGGCCGCCCCTTCCATATCGGCGGCATTGGCGCGGACGTAGTCGACGGCTTCGTTCAGTTCGCGCTCGAAGCCTTCGGCGAAGTCCTGCATCTCCTCCATGATTTGGGCGGAGACGGCGTTTTCGGTGTGGATGGCCAGCGCCAGTTCGGCATCCATCAGCGCGCTGCGGATCAGCACTCCCGCCTCGTACTGGGCCTGGTCGGGGTTGCGGCGGTTGCGCTGCACGGCAATGCCGACCATCCGCTCGATGATCAGCGCATAGCTCGACAGGAACAGCCGGGGTTCCAGGCCGATGCGCGAATGAGCCTCGGCCATGGCGACGGTCTGGCGCAGGTAGTCGTCGCCGAACGATCCTTCGAAGAAAGCCTGCCAGCGCCGGCGCTGGTACTCCTTCAACTCGGGCACCCGCCCCTGGACGAA
Organism: Azospirillaceae bacterium; assembly: GCA_035627075.1. Lineage (GTDB taxonomy): Bacteria > Pseudomonadota > Alphaproteobacteria > Azospirillales > Azospirillaceae > DASPMK01. The sequence continues at coordinate 7,595 of DASPMK010000014.1, read as the reverse complement.
GGCGGCGGTGGCCGGATTCGCCGCCAGCATTCGATAGAATTCGTCGAACAACCCGTCAAGTTGGGTCGAGGTCTGCGGCCACAACGAGCGCAAGGTATCACGGGCGCGGGAATCGAGGCGCCAAAGGTCCGGTTCGACACGGGTTGCCTCGGACTGGGCGTCCTTTGCGGCAACGGGTGCGGCCATCATCGTGATCTCCTCGCAGGTACGGGCCAGTGAACTCAAGGTTGCGGGTATCTATTCGACTCGGAACGGCACGCCAAACAGGTTATCCCTGATGCACCGCCGCGAAAAAGAAAACGTTAGCGGGAATCGGCCTTCGAGGTAGCGACGCAAGGTCGCATCCCGAGTTGGCCGTTCCCGTCGCCGTTCAGGTTCGGCAACCGATGCGAAAGCCGCCCCAATGCCGTCCGCGCACCATGATGGGGGCCGAGATGTCCTTCATCGTGGCGATCTCGCCCCCACCCATGTCGCGGCGGTAGGTCTGCACCAGCACCGGACCCCGGCCGCGGGCGGCGGCCAGGCCGGTGCGGTCGTCGAAGATGCGGCGGTGACGGCAGTTCGCGGTGTTCCACACCGTCTGCCCCGGACGCTGTGGCTGCGAATACTTGCGGTTGTGCGTGGGCAGGTAGCCGTTGCGATCCACCGCCGCGCAGAAGGTGATGCGCGAATGCCGGGTCAGCAGCGGCTCCTGGGCCGCGGGCAGGAGGCGGTCGCACAGATCGGTGAAGCTGGTGAGGAACTGCGGCGGATTGCTGTCGGGAACCGGCTGGTAGCTGGCGTCGAACAGGGCGTCCAGGGTGATCTCGCCGTGCGCGACGGCGGCTTCGAACAACTCGCCGATCTCCTCGGCCGTCCGCTGCGCCACCTCGATCAACTCGTGGTCGGCTTGGCGCCAACGCGCCATGGCCGTCTCCAGGCGGCGCGCGAAGTCGGCGTCGGGGATATCGAAACGGACGTGGGCCACCTCGCTCTCCGCCGCCACGACGGTGCCGCGCACGCGGCCCAATTCCTGGATGTCGAGCGCGATGGTGCCGGTGGCGTCGGGGCGGATGCCGGCCTCGCGCACCTGGGCGCCGCCCGCCGAGATGTTCTCGATCAGCCCGGTGCCCCGGTGGCCGGCGAACTCGATCGCGACGGGGATGTCGGTGGCGATGCGATCCTCGCGGCGGCGATTGGCGAAGCGGGTGCCGCGCAGCGTGGCGGTGACCCGGCGCTTGATGCCGCGCACCTGACCCACCAGGACGTGGGAATTGTCGTAGAGGTCGCCCGATTGCACGGTGGAGCGATCGGCCTCCTGCACCACGCTGGTGATGGTGTTGTCGACGTCGCGGATGCCCTGGGCGGTTTCACTGGCGCTGCGGGCGATGTCGCGGGTAAGGCTTTCCTGCTCCGCCACCGCCTCGGCGATGGTGTCGATGCGCTGCGTGACCGAGTCCACCTGCTCGGCGACGTGGCCGATGGCGTCCACCGTCTGCCCGATGGCGTCCTGCATGGCGCCGATCTCGGAGCGGATGTCGGCGGTGGCGCGGTTGGTCTGGTCGGCGAGGTTCTTGACCTCCTGCGCCACCACGGAAAAACCGCGACCCGCCTCACCCGCGCGTGCCGCCTCGATGGTGGCGTTGAGCGCCAGCATGCGCGTTTCCTTGGAGATGCGCTCGATCAGCTGGACGATGGCGCCGATGCGTTCCGACACGCTGGTGAGATGGTTGGCCAGTTCGCGCGACTGCCGCGACATGGTAACGGCCTGGCTCACGCTGTCGGTCGACTGCTCCACTTCCCGCGCGATGCGGGCAATGGCCGCCGCCACGCCTTCGGAAGCCTGGGCGATAGTCTGGGAGCTGGCGTTCACCTGATGCGTTGCCGCCGACACCTGCCCGGAGTCGGTGGACACCTGTCGGGCGGCCTCCAGCACCTCGCCGGCGGCCCGCTCCATGTTGGCGGCCGAGCGGCGCACGAATTCCACCGCGTCGTCCAGTTCGTCTTCGAAGACGTCGGCGAAGTCCTGCATCTCGTCGCGCACCTGCCCCGACATGGCGGCGTCGTAGTAGACCGACAGCGCCAGTTCGGCGTCCATCATCAGGCCGCGGATGAGCGAGGAGGTTTCGCGGACGGCGCGGCCCCGGTCGCGACCGGCCCGCTCGATGGCCTGGGTGACCAGTCGCTCCAGAATATAAGTGTAGCCGGCGAGGTAGTGGCGCGGTTTCAGGCCCACCCGATGGTGCGCGGCGCCGATGGCGCGGCCGCGTTGCAGGTAGCTGTCGTCGAATCGCGCGGAGAAGAAGTCCCGCCACAGCTCTTTTTGCGACACCTTCAGCCGGTCGACCTTGGCCGCGTCGGCCAGCAGGGGCTGAACCGCCGGCACATGGCGCATGAAGGCGTAAAAATCGTCCAGCAGCGGCGTGATGTCGTCGGCGACCTTGGGCCACACCGCCCTCAGCGTCTCCTGGGTGGCGGGATCGATCCGCCAGAGGTTCAGGTCAAGGCTGATCTCCTCATGGGCGCTGGCCGGCGCGGCGGCCTTGGACGCGGGCATCGACGTCTCCTCTGCGGGTGCGAGATGGGCTTGCGCCGGGTCACCCGACCCGGCGCGTTCCCGAAACGCCCCTGAACGTTATTGTTGTGTCCGGACACGTCGGCCGGCTTGGCCGTGTGCTTTGCCGTAACGTGTGCGCTGACTAGTTTTGACGGGCGGCTGATTGTCGCACTTCGCCAAAAATTGTCAACGAAACGGAGCTCTCATCACATTCGGCAGCCGATGCGGAAGGCGCCCCAATGATGGCCGTTGACCATGATCGGGGCGGAGATGTCCTTCATGGTCATGATCTGCCCCATTCCCATGTCGCGGTGGTAACTCTGGACCAGCACCGGCTCGCGGTTGCGGGCGGCCGCCAGGCCGGTGCGATCGTCGAAGATGCGGCGATGGCGGCTGTGCGCCAGATTCCAGTCCCGGTCGCCCGAGCGCGGCTCCGCGGAATACTTCTTGTTGTGGGTGGGCAGATAGCCGTTGCGGTCCACCGTCACGCAGAAGGCGATGCGTGGGCTGCGGCCCAGCAACGTTTCCTGGATCGACGGCAGGAGCCGGTCGCACAGGCCGGTGAAGCGGGCGAGCGCCTTGGGCGGGTCGGTGCCGGGGATGGGTTCGTAGTTGGCGTCGAACAGGTCCGGCCAGCCGATGTCGCGACGGTTCAGCGACTCTTCGAACAACAGGCCGATCTGACGCGCGGCGTCCTTGGCCAGCGCCACCATCTCCGCGTCCTCGCGCTTGCATTTTTCCAGCGCATCGAACAGCCGCTGCTCGGTATCGCCGTCCAGCCGGGTGAAGCGGATATGGAGAATCTGGCGTTCGGTGGAGGCCACCGCCCCCTCCAGCCGGCCGACGGACGGAATCTCGATGATGACCGGGGTGTCCGAAGCCACCTGGACGACGGGCTCGCGGATCTGCATGCCACCCGTGGACAGGTTTTCGGCCCGGCCCTGGTAGGTTTGCCCGCCAATCTGGAGGGCGACGGCCATGTCCACCGGCACGCGCTCCTCGCGGCGCCGGTTGGCCAGCCGGGTTTGGCGCAAGGTGGCGATCACGCGGCGCTTGATGCCCAATACCTGATGCACCAGGGATTGGGAATGGTCGCGCATGCGGGTGGCCTCGCGGGTCGAAACGTCCGCCTCTTCGACGACGCTGGCGATGTGACCGTGGACGTCCTCCACCGAACCGGCGGTAACGCCGGCGTTTTCGGCGATTTCGCGAGTTACCAGCTCCTGCTCGCTCACCGCCTGGGCGATGGAACTGAAAGTATCGGTGACCGCCTCCACCCGGTGGTGGACTTCGGCGATCACCTCCACCGTCGCCTGGATGGCCTGTTGCATGGCCGTGATTTCGGAGCGGATATCGCCGGTGGCGCTGCTGGTCTGATCGGCGAGGTTCTTGACCTCCTGCGCCACCACGGAGAAGCCGCGCCCCGCGGCACCGGCGCGCGCCGCCTCGATGGTCGCGTTCAGCGCCAGCATCCGCGTTTCCCTGGAAATGCGCTCGATCAACTGGACGATGTCGCCGATGCGCCCGGATACCGACAGCAATTGTTCGGCCTGATCCTGGGCCTCTTGCGAGCGCTGGGAGGCATCGAGCGCCGCCACGCCCGACCGCTCGATCTGCTGGGCGATCTCGGCGATGGAACCCGACAGCTCCTCCGCCCCGCCGGCGATGGCCTGAGAGTTCACGGACGTCTGAAGCGAGATGGCCGCCACCTTGGCGGTATCGGCGCTCACCGTTTCGGCGGCGCTCAATACCTGGACGGCGCCGGACTGCATGGCGTCCGCCCCCTGGCGGACGAACTCCACCGCGTCGTCCAGTTCCTCTTCGAAGACGGTGGCGAGCTGGTTCATCTCGCCGCGGACCTGATCCAACGTGTTGGCGGAGGTGTAGACGGACAGCGCCATCTCGATCTCCATCATCACCGCCCGGATTACCGCCACCGTTTCCTGGGCGGCTCGCCGCGGGTTGCGGCGGTTGTGCAAAATCAGTTCCGGCAAAAGCTTTTCCAGCACCAGGGAATAGCCGGAGAGGTAGTATTTCGGCGACAGCCCCGCCCGGTTGTGGGCCGAGCCGATGGCCGTGACGCGGTCGGCGTAGCCATCGTCGAACCGCCCTTCGAACAGGGCGCGCCAGTGCTCCCGCTGCGCCATCATCAGCCGGTCGATCTTTCCCGGCCCGGCGAGCATCGGTGCCGTGCCCGGCACGTTGCCGAGGAAGGCGTAGAAGTCGCGCAGCAGGGGATCGAGTATCTCGTCGACCTTGGGCCAGGTCTGTCGGAGCGTGGCCTGCGTCTCGCCGTCGATGCGCCATAGATCCAGTTCGATCCGGGCCTTCGGCGTGTCGTCGGCGGGGTGGGGGGCGCGGACGGCGGCCATCAAAGTCTCCTCATACCTGAAGCAACGGCGAGCTTTTGTGCAATTCGATAGCAAACATAAGATCGGATAATTGCAATCTATACATCCAGGTTAAACTTTTGCAATCGTCGCTCATACCGGGTACTGCTCGGGACAATCGGGCAAAGGAATGATGTCCGCCAACAAACCGTAATGGCCGTGTTTGGCGGTCAAAAAAAGGAACTAAGTCCTTTATCTGATTGCCCTGGGGTGCTGCTTGACAAGGGGCGCTTGTCGCGTAAATCTGCATCATCTTGACGGCTGGGGTGCCCGCGCGCCGCGCGGGCTGAGACCATACCCATCGAACCTGATCTGGATTATGCCAGCGAAGGGAGCCACGCGACCGCCGCTGGTCGCCCGACGGTTTTCCTGTTCGCTCGGCGTTTGGAGGAAACCGAACCCGTGCGCAGCCTTGCCCCCCTTTTCGCCTCCCTGTTCGCCCTGATGGCCGTTGGCCGCGCCGCGGTGGCCCAGGAGTTTTACATCCCCGTGCTGGTGCCGGTTACCGGCTTCCTGTCGCTGGAAGGCACCAGCCAGCGCAACGGCGCGCTGCTGGCGTTGAAGACGGCCCCGGCGACCCTGTCCGTTCGCGCGGACGTGATCGATACCGGCACCTCGCCCGAGGCCGCCGTGACGGCCCTGGAGCGCGCGGTCGGGCAGGGCGGGGCGGTGGCGGTCGGCGCCAGCATGCTGGGCACGCAGATGCTGGCGATGATGCCCCTGGCCGAGGAGTACAAGGTGCCGCTGGTCACCGTCTCCGGGACGGCGGCCATTACCGAGAAGGGCAATCCCTGGGTCTTCCGCTTCTTCCCCGGCGACGCCGTGACCAAGCAGGCGCACGCCCGCTATGTGGTGGAGGAGATGGGCAGGCGGCGACCGGCGGTGATCTACCAGACCACCGCCTACGGCCAGTCCGGCCACGCCCACTTGAAGGAGCTGCTGACCGGGCTGGGGGCGTCGCCGGTCTATGAGGAGGGGGTGGACCCGACCGTCAAGGACATGCTGCCGGTGATCACCAAGGCGCTGGCCGCCAAGCCCGACGTGCTGGTGCTGCACCTGCATTCCGGGCCGACGGCGCTGTTCGTGCGGCAGGCGGCCTCCCTGGGGGTGTCGCTGCCGGTCGTCGCCGGCTCCGCCATGCATCAACCCAGCACGGCCGCGTTGTTGCAGCCGGCGGAACTCAAGGGCGTGTGCGCCGAGACGGCCGCCTCGCCGGTGTCGGGCGGCTCACCGGGGCTGGACGCCTTCACCGCCGACTACCGCGCCCAATTCAACGCCGATCCCGACGCCTTTGCGCTGGGCCAGTACGACGGCACCCGCATGGTGCTGGCGGCGCTGGCGCAGGGCGCGCGGGACGCCGAGGGGGTACGCCGATACCTGTCGCGAGCCACCTACGAGGGGCTGGCGATGACCTACCGTTCGGACGGCAAGGGCAACATGGCCCACTCCGCGACCGTCGTGTGCTACGACGGCGAAAGCCGGACGCCAAAGCCGGTCAAGCGCTACGACAACTTGGCGGGCGTGGTGAAGTGAGGGCCTCGTCCCGGTGACCCTGCTGCAACTCCTCGTCAACGGCATGGCGCTCGGGGCGGCTTATGCCCTGGTCGCGCTGGGCTTCGTCCTGGTGCTCAACGCCACCGGCGCCGTCAACTTCGCTCACGGCGATCTGGTGATGGCCGGCGGCCTGCTGGCCGTGGCGTTGGCCGACCGCCTGCCGGTGCCGGGAATCGTGCTGCTGCCGGCGGTGCTGGCGCTGATGGCGGGGCTGGGGTTGGTGGTGTCGCTGGCCGCCTACCTGCCGCTGCACCGGCGACCGCCGGTGGCGGTGTTCATCTCCACCATCGCCGTCGGCATCATTTTGCAGAACGGCGCCGCCGTTCTGTTCGGGCCGGAGCCGCGCGCCGCCCCGCCGCTGTTCGCGGGCGGGGTGATCGAGGTGGCGGGCCTTGTGCTGGCGCGGCAGTCGCTGGCGGTGGTCGCCGTGGCCGCCTTGCTGATCGCCGGGCAACAGGCGCTGTTCCACGGGACGCAACTGGGCCGCCGGTTGCGCGCCACCGCCCAGGACCCGGAGATGGCGCGGGCGCTGGGCATTCCGGTGACGCGGATGATCCTGCTGACTTTCGCGCTGGGCTCGGCGTTCGCGGGGGCGGCGGGTCTGCTGCTCGCCAACCAGTTTTTCGTGACGCCCACCGAGGGCGGCAACCTGATCCTCAAGGCCTATATCGCCGTCACCATCGGCGGCTGGGGCTCGGTGCCGGGGGCGGTGGTGGGGGCGCTGCTGATCGCCCTGTTCGAAGTGGGGGTGTCGTCCGCCGTATCCTACCCCGTGGCGGCCGGGCTGCTCTACGCCACTCTGCTGGCCCTGCTGGTGTGGCGGCCGCAGGGACTGTTCGGCGAGGCGGCGCGGCGCCGTGCGTGACCCGATGAACCGCCTTCTCCTTCTGGGAGCCGTCGCTCTGGCCACTTACGCCGTCGGCTGGGCCAGTCCGTATAACCTGCGCGTGCTGACGGTGGCCGGCACCTACGCGCTCGCCGCCATCGGCTTTCAGGTGGTGTTTGGGCGGGCGGGTGCCCTGTCGCTGGCGCACGGCACTTTTTACGGCCTGGGCGCTTACGTCACCGGCATCCTCGGCAGCCGCTACGGTCTGTCGTTCCCCGTGACCTTCCCG
>DASPMK010000013.1:0-6358 GCA_035627075.1 Azospirillaceae bacterium | reverse complement strand
GTCTGGTGATTCCGCTGGTCGGCTGGTTCTATGCGGTGCAGGACCCGACCACGCCCTTCTGGGTGCTGATGGTGCTGTCGTTTCTGGCCGGCTTGGGCGGCGGCAATTTCTCCTCCTTCATGCCGTCCACCAGCCTTTATTTCCCCAAGCGCCTGCAAGGCACGGCGCTGGCGATCCAGGCGGGCATCGGCAACTTCGGCGTCAGCGTGGTGCAGTTCCTCACCCCCTGGGTGATCGGTTTCGCGCTCACCGGCGCGGCGTTCATGGGTGACGCGCAAACCTTCACCAAGGGTCAGGCGACCTCGCCGATCTGGCTGCAGAACGCCACCGCGATCTATATCCCGTTCGTGCTGGTGTTCGGCCTTGCCGCCCTGGCTTTTCTGAAGAGCGTGCCGGTCAAGGCCAACTTCCGCGAGCAGCTCGATATCTTCGGCAACAAGCACACCTGGCTGATGACGTCGCTGTACGTCATGACCTTCGGTTCGTTCTCCGGCTTCTCGGCAACGTTCCCGCTGCTGATCAAGCAAGTCTACGGCACCCTGCCGGGGGCGCCCGATCCGCTGGCCTATGCCTTCTACGGACCGCTGATCGGCTCGGCCCTGCGCGTCGCCGCCGGCCCGCTGTCCGATAAGCTCGGCGGCGCCCGCGTGACGCAATGGTCAGGCATCGGCCTCTTCCTCTGCGCCATCGCCGTGACGTTCTTCACCGCGCCGACTTCGATGGACAGCTTCCCGTGGTTCGTCGGCTGTATGCTGGGCCTGTTCTTCTTCTCCGGCATCGGCAACGCCTCCACCTTCAAGCAAATTCCGATGATCATGCCGCCGCGTCAGGCGGGTGGCGTGATCGGCTGGACCGCCGCCGTGGCCGCTTATGGCCCGTTCGTCTTCGGCATGGCCTTCGGCGCCGCTTTCGCCGCCACCGGCTCACCGAACATCTTCTTCTACGGTGCCGCCGTCTTCTACCTCGTCAACATCGGAATCAACTGGTGGTTCTACGCCCGCAAGGGCGCGGGAACTCCGTGCTGAGCCGTTCCACGCCAAAAAGAACAGGGAACTCAAGCCATGAGTCATTTTCTCGATCGCCTGATGTTCTTCAAAAAGAATGTCGGCACTTTCTCCAACGGCCACGGCGTGGTGACCCAAGAGGACCGGAGCTGGGAAGAGGCCTACCGGAACCGCTGGCGGCACGACAAGATCGTGCGCTCCACCCACGGCGCCAACTGCACGGGCTCGTGCTCGTGGAAGATCTACGTCAAGGGCGGCATCGTCACCTGGGAAACCCAGCAGACGGACTATCCGCGCACCCGTCCCGACCTGCCCAACCACGAGCCGCGCGGCTGCCAGCGCGGTGCCAGCTACTCCTGGTATCTTTATTCCGCCAACCGCGTAAAGCACCCGCTGGTGCGCTCGCGGCTGGTCAAGCTGTGGCGCGAGGCGCGCAAAGGCCTGTCGCCGGTTGACGCCTGGGCCTCCATTGTCGAAAACCCGGAGAAGGCCAAGTCCTATAAGTCGATCCGCGGCCAGGGCGGCTTTGTACGCGCCAAGTGGGACGAGGTGACGGAGATCATCGCCGCCGCCAATGCCTACACCGCCAAGACCTATGGTCCCGACCGCGTGGCCGGCTTCTCGCCGATCCCGGCGATGTCGATGGTATCGTACGCCGCCGGTGCCCGTTACCTGTCGCTGATCGGTGGCACCTGCCTGTCGTTCTACGATTGGTATTGCGACCTGCCGCCGGCCAGCCCGCAGACCTGGGGCGAGCAGACCGACGTGCCGGAATCGGCCGACTGGTACAACTCGACCTTCCTGATGGTCTGGGGTTCCAACGTGCCGCAGACCCGCACGCCCGACGCCCACTTCTATACCGAGGTCCGCTATCGCGGCACCAAGTCGGTGGTGGTCACCCCCGACTATTCGGAAGCTTCCAAGTTCGCCGATTTGTGGCTGAACCCCAAGCAGGGCACGGACGCCGCGTTGGCCATGGCCATGGGCCATGTCATCCTCAAGGAATTTCACCTCTCCGGCAAATCCGAGTACTTCCGCGACTATTGCCGCCAATACACGGATATGCCGTTCCTGGTGAAGCTGAAAAAGCAGGGCAACAGCTACGTCGCCGACCGCTTCATCCGCGCCTCCGACTTCAAGGACAAACTGGGCCAGGACAACAATCCCGAGTGGAAAACCGTCGCCATCGACGAGGCCACCGGCAAGGTGGTGGTGCCGGCCGGCACCATCGGCTTCCGCTGGGGCGAACAGGGCAAGTGGAACCTGGAGGAGAAGGACGACAAGGGTGCCGACACCAAGCTGGCCTTGTCGTTGATCGACGTCCGCGATGATGTGGTGGGCGTGGGCTTCCCCTACTTCGGCAACCGCAAGCACGACCATTTCCACGGTACCGATCATGAGTCGGTGCTGGTGCGCAACGTGCCGATCAAGAAGGTAAAGCTGGCCGACGGCGAGACTCTGGTCGCCAGCGTCTATGACCTGTTCATGGCCAACTACGGCATCGACCGCGGCCTGGGCGGCGGCAACGTCGCCAAGTCGTTCGACGAGGACGTGCCCTACACCCCGGCGTGGCAGGAGCGGATCACCGGCGTCAAACGCGATCTGGTCATCACCACCGCCCGCGAATTCGCCGACAACGCCGACAAGACTCACGGCAAATCCATGGTGATTTTGGGCGCCGCCCTCAATCACTGGTACCACATGGACATGAACTACCGCGGCATCATCAATCTGTTGGTGATGTGCGGCTGCATTGGCCAGTCGGGCGGCGGCTGGTCGCACTACGTCGGCCAGGAGAAGCTGCGCCCGCAGTCGGGCTGGACGCCGCTGGCCTTCGGCCTCGACTGGGTCCGCCCGCCCCGGCAGATGAACGCCACCTCCTATTGGTACGCCCATACCGATCAGTGGCGATACGAAAAGTTGTCCGTCGCCGAGATCCTGTCGCCGCTGGCCGATCCCAACGAGTTCGGCGGTTCGATGATCGACTACAACGCGCGGGCCGAGCGCATGGGCTGGCTGCCCTCCTCGCCGCAGTTGGAGACCAATCCGCTCCAGGTTACCCGTGACGCCGTCAAAGCCGGACTCGACGTCAAGGACTACGCGATCAAGACGCTGAAGGACGGGTCGCTCCGCATGTCGTGCGACGACCCGGACAACCCGAAGAACTACCCGCGCAATCTGTTCGTCTGGCGCTCCAACCTGTTGGGCTCATCGGGCAAGGGGCACGAGTATTTCCTCAAGCACCTGCTGGGCACCCACAACGGCGTCATGGGCAAGGACCTGGGCGAGGAAGGCGGGCAGAAGCCGGTTGACGTGAAGTGGCATGACGAGGCGCCGGCCGGCAAGCTGGACCTGCTGGTCACCATCGACTTCCGCATGTCGACCACCTGCGTCTACTCCGACATCGTGCTGCCGACCGCCACCTGGTACGAGAAGAACGACCTCAACACCTCCGACATGCACCCGTTCATCCACCCGCTGTCGGCGGCCGTGGACCCGGCGTGGGAAGCGCGGTCGGACTGGGAAATTTTCAAGAGTGTCGCCCGGAAGTTCTCGGAAGTCGTGGTCGGCCATCTCGGCGTCGAGAAGGATCTGGTGCTGGTTCCGCTGATGCACGATACCCCGGCCGAGCTGGGGCAGGCGCTGGACGTCAAGGACTGGAAGAAGGGCGAGATCGACCCGATCCCCGGCAAGACCATGCCCGGTCTGGCAGTGGTCGAGCGCGACTACCCCAACACCTACAAGCGGTTCACGTCGCTAGGGCCTCTCATGGAGAAGCTGGGCAACGGCGGCAAGGGCATGGCCTGGAACACCGTTGACGAGGTCGAGTTCCTGAAGGAACTGAACGGCGTGGTCACCGAGGAAGGCCCGACCCAGGGACTGGCGAAGATCGAAACCGACATTGACGCCACCGAGGTTATCCTGACCCTGGCCCCGGAAACCAACGGCCACGTCGCCGTCAAGGCCTGGGAGTCGCTGGGCAAGTTCACCGGTCTGGATCACACCCACCTCGCCATCCCGCGCGAGGACGACAAGATCCGCTTCCGCGACATCGTCGCCCAGCCGCGCAAGATCATCTCCTCGCCGACCTGGTCGGGCCTGGAGAGCGAGAAGGTCTGCTACAACGCCGGCTACACCAACGTCCACGAGCTGATCCCCTGGCGCACGCTGACCGGCCGCCAGCAGCTCTACCAGGATCACCCGTGGATGCGGGCGTTCGGCGAGGGCTTCTGTCTGTACCGGCCGCCGGTGGACCTGAAAACCGTCAAGCCGATCATCAAGGCCAAGGATGACGGCCAGCCGCAACTGGTGCTGAACTGGATCACTCCGCACCAGAAGTGGGGTATCCACTCCACCTATACCGACAATCAGTTGATGCTGACCTTGTCGCGCGGTGGCCCCATCGTGTGGATCAGCGAGGTCGACGCCAAGAGCGCCGGCATCAAGGACAACGATTGGATCGAGATCTACAACATCAACGGCGCCATCGCCTGCCGCGCGGTCGTGTCCCAGCGCGTGCCGTCGGGCATGTGCATGATGTACCACGCCCAGGAAAAGATCGTGAACACGCCCGGCGCCAAGACCACCGGGCACCGCGGCGGCATTCACAACTCGGTCACCCGCACGGTGACCAAGCCGACGCACATGATCGGCGGCTACGCCCAGCAATCCTACGGCTTCAACTATTACGGCACGGTCGGGGCCAACCGCGACGAGTTCGTCATCGTCCGCAAGATGACGCAGGTGGACTGGATGGACGGTTCGGCCGTTCAGGCCGCCGAGTGACGGTCACCGCGAGATAAGGAGACGATCCCATGAAGATCCGCGCACAGATCGCGATGGTCCTGAACCTGGACAAGTGCATCGGCTGCCACACCTGTTCGGTGACCTGTAAAAACGTTTGGACCTCGCGCGAAGGCGTCGAGTACGCCTGGTTCAACAACGTCGAAACCAAGCCCGGCATCGGTTATCCCAAGGAGTGGGAGAACCAGGACAAGTGGAAGGGCGGCTGGGTCCGCCGCTCCGACGGCAAGCTGGAGCCGCGCATCGGCGGCAAGTGGCGGGTTCTGGCGAATATCTTCGCTAACCCCGACCTGCCGGAGATCGACGACTACTACGAGCCGTTCACCTTCGATTACCAGAACCTCCAGAACGCGCCCGAAGGCAAGACCATGCCGACGGCGCGGCCCGTCTCGCTCATCACCGGCCAGAAGATGGACAAGATCCATTGGGGGCCGAACTGGGAGGAGATTCTGGGCGGCGAGTTCGAGAAGCGCTCGGCCGACAAGAATTTCGACGGCATCCAGAAGGAAATCTATGGCCAGTTCGAAAACACTTTCATGATGTACCTGCCGCGCCTGTGCGAGCACTGCCTCAATCCGGCGTGCGTGGCGTCCTGCCCCTCGGGCTCCATCTACAAGCGCGAGGAGGACGGCATCGTCCTCGTCGACCAGGACAAGTGCCGCGGCTGGCGCATGTGCGTCTCGGGCTGCCCGTACAAGAAGATTTACTACAACTGGCAGTCGGGCAAGGCGGAGAAATGCACCTTCTGCTTCCCGCGTATCGAGGTGGGCCAGCCCACCGTCTGCTCTGAAACCTGCGTCGGCCGCATCCGCTATCTGGGTGTGGTGCTCTATGACGCCGACCGCATCGAGGAAGCGGCCAGCGTCGGCGACGAGAAGAGCCTGTACAGCGCCCAGCTCGGCATCTTCCTCGACCCCAAGGACCCGAAGGTGATCGAGCAGGCCCGCAAGGACGGTGTGCCCGAGGCGTGGCTGGAGGCGGCACGGAAGTCGCCGATTTGGAAAATGGCGATGGAGTGGAAGGTGGCGCTCCCGCTCCACCCCGAATACCGCACCCTGCCGATGGTTTGGTACATCCCGCCGCTGTCGCCGGTCCAGGGTGCGGCCGAAAAGGGCCACATCGGCTTCAAGGACGGTCTGCCCGACCTCGACAAGCTGCGCATCCCGGTGAAGTACCTCGCCAATCTGCTGACGGCGGGCGACGAGCAGCCGGTACGCGCGGCGCTGAACCGCATGTTCGCCATGCGCGTCTACCAGCGCGACCGCCACGTCAACGGCAATCTCAACAAGGACGTGCTGCGCACCGTCGGCCTGACGGCCAATCAGGTTGAGGAGATGTACAACCTGATGGCCATCGCCAACTACGAGGACCGCTTCGTTATCCCGACGACCCACCGCGAGTATGCCGAGAATACCTTCGACCTGCGCGGTTCGTGCGGGTTCAGCTTCGGCAACGGCTGTGCCGATGGCGTCACCGAGGTCGGCATCTTCGGCACCCGCAAGATCAAAACTCCGGAGGTCGCGAAATGACCACCGAACGCAAGACCTTCA
>DASPMK010000012.1:0-3956 GCA_035627075.1 Azospirillaceae bacterium | reverse complement strand
GGACGCCAGCGGGTTGGCCCACATCGCCATCAACGGCAGCCAAGGATTCGGCAGGGAACCCGGCGCGCCCATGAAACCGGCAACGGTCTGAAAGTTCGGCGTCGCCTTGAGGTGGATGGTCACGCCCTCCGCGTTCTCCTCCGGCATCTCGCGGTGGATGATTTCCATGGTCAGGTGGGGCAGGGTGGCCGTCAGCTTGGTTTCTCCCACGAATCGAATCCTTCTCGGTTGCGGATCGGGTCTCATCCATAGGTGGTGACAAGGCGGCCATTCCTCCAGGGCTCCACCATCGGGAGATCACCCCCCCAGCGGCGGGGCGTACATCAGCCCGCCCCGGGTCCACAAGGCGTTGATGCCGCGTTCCATCTTCAAGGTGCTGCCGTCGCCCAGGTTGCGCTCGAAGATTTCGCCGTAGTTGCCGACTTGGGAGATGATCCGGTAGGCCCAGCCGTCATCCAGCCCCAGCCACGCCCCAAATCCGGGGACCGAGCCCAGCAGCCGGGCGATTTCGGGATCGTCGCTGGAGCGCATGGAGCCGGCATTGGCCGAGGTGACGCCCTTTTCCTCGGCCAGAATGGTGGCGGCGATGGCCCAATGGACGATCTGGACGAACTCGGGATCATCCTGGCGCACCACCGGCGCCAGCGGCTCCTTCGAGATCAGGTCGGGGAAAATGACATAATCCGCCGGATTCGGCGCACGCGTCATGCGCATGCTGACCAACCCGACCCGATCGTTGGTGATGGTGTCGCAGTGGTGATTGAAGAAGCCGGTGACGCTGCCTTCCGATGAGCGCGATCGGACCAGCGTCAGGGGGAGATTCTTGAGACGGATGAAGGCTTCCAGGTTGCGGATGGTGGTGGTGTCCTCCGCCACACAGACCCGCCCCGCCTTCAGGTCGGCCAGCCGGTTGAGGCCCAGCGACTTGTGGACCATGAAGCCCTGTCCGTCATAGAGGTAGACGGTGGGAAAGGCCAGACCCAGATGGCCGTCGCGCTCCAGCGTCCAGGTAGTGCCCGAGGTCAGCACGTCCACCTCCCCCGTGCGCACCGCCTCGAAGCGGTTGCGGGAGCTCAGCTCAAGGAAGCGGGCGTTGTCCGCCCCGCCGATGATCGCCGCCGCCAGAACGCGGCACATATCGGGGTAGAAGCCGGTCCAGCGGCCATTGGCGTCAAGCCTTTCGAAGCCGATGCTGCCCGACGTGATGCCGCAGGTGACGAGCCCCTCGCGCCTGATGCGGTCCAGCACCTCGCCGGCGGCACCGGGCCGCGCCATTCCCGGCAGAGCCAGGAAGCAGAGCGCCACAAGCCACAAAACTAAACGTTGCACCATCGTCATGTCCTCGTACCGGGCAAGGTGGCACGGAAGATCAACCCGCAAAGGACGGATCGTCAAGGCCTTCGCCGGATGCGGGCCTGCCCTGCGGCGGCTAGGAATTTGCGTCGCCTTCCCGGCGCGTATATTGTCTGACGCGAATGTTGCGCCGCGATCGCGCACCCTGATGGTTGAAATGCCGGCCCGGCTGGGCCGATGGGAGGCTAGAAAACGTGAAACGGGTGGCGCTACGGGTTCCCCGGTTTGGCGTGGCGTTCCGCATCCTGGCGGGTCTTCTGGTGATTACCAGCTTAACCCTGGCCACCGGCGGCGTCGCCGTATCGCTGTTCGACCGTTTCCACGGCGAATACAGCCAGCTGACCGCCCGGCGGCTGCCGGGTTTGCTGGCCGCCGCCCAATTGGCGCAGCAAAGCGGCACCCTGGCGGCCAGCGCCCCGGCGCTGGTGGCGGTGCGCAGCCAGACCGCCCGCGAGGCGGTGATGGAACACATCGACGACCAGATTGCCCGGCTGGAGGATCTGGTGACGGGCCTGCGCGCCCAGGGCGGCGAGGTGGCGGGTCTTGCCGGGCTGGACGAGCGCAAGGCCGAGCTGATCGATACCCTGCGCCATCTCGACGCCCAGGTCGGCCGGCAATTGGCCGTGACCGCCGAAACCGACCGCGCGGCATCGGTGCTGTTCGAGTTGTCGAGCCGGCTGCGCCGGACGTTGCGCGAAATCCATGCCGCCCACGGCGAGGACTTCCCCGGCCGGGTGGCCATCGAGCGCTGGCACGGCGAACTTGGCCACGCTCTGACGGTGGCGCTGGCGGCGTTGCGCGCCGATCACGAAGTCAAGGTCAACCAGCACCGCCGGGCCTTCCGGTCGTCGGTGGCGGCAGCGGCGGCGATCCTCAACGACCTGCCGGACGACGTTGCCCGTGATCTTCGTCCGCTGCACCTCGACCTCGCCACCTTCGGCATGGCCGAGGGAAACCTGTTCACCCATCGGGTCGAGGAGATTCTGCTGGCCAATTCCAGCCGAGGCACCTTGGGCCATGCCCAATCGGTGGCCGACCGGCTGGTGGCGGCGGTGTCGGACTATATCCTGGCGGTACAGCAGGACCTGGGGCGGCGGGGCGCCGTCTTCGACCAGGACATCGCCCACGGCCGCGAAGCGGTGATCGCCATGGCGCTGTTGTCGCTCATGGGGGCTTTTGCCATTCTCTGGTACATTGACCGTTCCGTCGTCCGGCGCCTGGGCCAGGTGCAATCGGCGATGGCGGCGCATGAGGCGGGCCACGCCGTGAGCATCCCCACCCGCGGCTCCGACGAAATCGCCGACATGGCCCGCGCGCTGGAGTTCTTCGTTACCACCATCCGTACCCGCGAACAGGAATTGCGCCGGGCCAAGGAGGAGGCGGAGGCCGGAGCGCGCGCCAAGTCCGAGTTCCTGGCCACCATGAGCCATGAAATCCGCACGCCGATGAACGGCGTGATCGGCATGCTGGAGCTTCTGGGCCTGACCCGGCTGGACGGCGAGCAGGTGACGCTGTTGTCCACCGTCCGCGACAGCGCCGGGGCGCTCCTGCGCATCATCGACGACATCCTGGACCTGTCGAAGATCGAAGCGGGCAAGCTGGACCTGGAGCGGCTCGATCTGTCGACGCTGGAACTGGTGGAGGCGGTGGCCGATCTGTTGGCGGCCCAGGCGCGCCAGAAAAACCTGTTGCTGATCAGTGATGTTGATCCGCAAGTCCCGGCCCTGGTGCGGGGCGATCCTGGACGGCTGAGGCAGATCCTGTTCAATCTGGTCGGCAACGCCATCAAGTTCACCGAAGCCGGTCGTGTGGTGGTGCGTGCCAGCGCGCAGAAGGCCGGGTCGGGAATGGTGCGGCTGCGCTTCGAGGTGGAGGACACCGGCGTCGGCATCAGCGAGGAGGGGCAGGCCCGCCTGTTTCAGCCCTTCTCCCAGGCCGACAGTTCCACCACCCGCCGCTTCGGCGGTACCGGTCTGGGATTGGCCATCTGCCGCCGCTTGGTCGAGATGATGGGCGGAACCATCGGCGTGACCAGCGCACCGGGCCAGGGCTCGACCTTCTGGTTCACGGTGCGTTTGTCGCTGGGTGAAGTGGACGAAACCCAGAGCGGCGGCGACGGACTCGATCTTGCCGGCCTGTCGGTGCTGGTGGCCGAAGGCGACGCGGTGTTGCGCGGCATGCTGGCGCGCACGCTGGAGGACCGGGGGGTTATCGTCAAGGTCGCCGCGAACGACGGGGAGATGCTGGAAGCCGTCGCCGGCGGCTTCGTGCCCGATGTGCTGGTTCTGGCCACCTCCTTGGGTGGGCGTGACGCCGAGGCCGTGGTCGCCGAGATCGGCGCCCGCCAGGAGCGGGTCGTGCCGGCGCTGCTCATCGTCGAGGAGCGTCGGGCCGCCACGGAGTCCGTCCTGCCCCGCCCGGTGCGGCGCCAAGCGCTGTTGCGGACGGTGGCTCGGCTGGCCGGACGCGTGGTGCCCGTCGATGGGGCGGAAGGCCCTTGCATGCCCGCGCCGATCGGTACCCTGCCTTTTGCCATCCGGTCGACGGTGAAGATCCTGGTGGCCGAGGACCATCCGACCAACCAGCAGGTGGTGCTGCGCCAG
>DASPMK010000011.1:0-5014 GCA_035627075.1 Azospirillaceae bacterium | reverse complement strand
GGCGCCCTCCAGGCCGAGGTTGGGCAGGACGGCGCCGTCGAGTTTGGTACCGTCGAGTTTGGCGCTGGTCAGGATCGCCTTCGACAGGTCGATGCCGCGCAGGTCGGCGCCGCTGAGATCGGCCTTCGACAGGTCGGCGCGAACCGTGGAGCCGGGCGCCAGCGGCACGCCCCGCAACGTCAAGCGGCCGTCGGTGTCGATGGTGACGACCTGGGCCGGCTTGCCGCGCAGGGCATCGACCGCCGCTTGCGTCTTCAACACGGTTCCGGCACCGGCGGCTTGCGTGGCGCACCATGCCGACAGGAATGTTCCGATCAACCAACCCCGCGTCTTGCCGCCCATCATCCGCCCGATCCCCTGAAGCCCCATTATTGCGGGACTATAGCATCAAAGGATCGGGCGGTAGAGGCAATGTGCCGCAGGAGTGTCTTGCCTCACCCCTTCACCAGGCTGAGGTCGCGGTACACCGCCGCCTCATGGGCCTGCTCGTCCAGGCGCGACTTGACCACGTCGCCGATGGATACCAGGCCTGCCAGTTCCTCGCCGTCCATCACCGGCAGGTGGCGGATGCGGCGCAGGGTCATCACCGACATCACCTCCTTGACGGTGTCGGTGGGCTTGCAGGTCTTGACGTCGGAGGTCATCAACTCCTGCACCTTCAGGGCCAACGCGGCGGCACCTTTGTCGGCGATGCGGCGGACGATGTCGCGCTCGGACAGAATGCCCACCACCTTGCCCCGGCGGTCGCGTACCAGGACGGCGCCGATGCGCTTTTCGGCCAGCAGCCTGGTGGCCGTCTCCACCGTCTCGTTCGGCAGGATGGCGGTGACGTGACGGCCTTTGTGGCGAAGGATGTCAGTGATCTGCATTTGGCGTTCCTCCCCATTATCTCCTATTATTTCTAGAGCTGTTTTGTTGCCGAGCAATATGCGCCGGTTCGGCGTTTGGCACTCCGGTCTTGCGCGCCGGGGCATATCCCTTATATCCCCGAAGGCGCCCCCTGCATGAGGACCGTCCAGGAATGATCCCGTCCATCCACCCGACCGCCGCCCCAGACAATGCCTTGGCCACTTCGCCCGATCTGGGCCCGCTGCCCGAGTGGGATCTGTCCGATCTCTATCCCGGGCCGGACTCGCAGGAGTTGAAGGCCGACCTGGACCGCGCCGAAGGGGCGGCCAAGAGCTTCCACCAGCGCTATCAGGGCAAGCTCGCTGCGCTGGATGGCGTGGCGCTCGGCCGTGCCATCGCCGAGTTCGAGGTGGTGGACGAGGTGCTGTCGCGGGCCATGAGCTACGCCCAACTGGTCTATTCCGGCAACGTCAGCGACCCGGAAATCGGGCGCTTCTACCAGTCGCTGTCGGAGCGGGTGAACGGTATCTCCACGCATCTTTTGTTCTTCACGCTGGAGATCAATCGGATTGAGGAAAAGGAACTGGAGGCCAAGCTGAAGGCCCCGGAACTCCAGCGCTACGCTCCCTGGCTGCGCGATACCCGGATTTTCCGGCCACACCAGCTTTCGGATGAGCTGGAGCGGTTGCTGCACGAGAAATATGTGGTCGGGCGCGCCGCCTGGAACCGGCTGTTCGACGAGACGGTGGCGGCGCTGCGCTTCACCATGGGCGGCAAGGACCTGACCTGCGCCGAGGCGCTGAACCGGCTGTCCGACCGCAACCGCGACGTTCGCCGCGAGGCCGGGGAGGTGGTGGGCAAGGTGCTGGGCGAGAATATCCGCACCTTCGCGCTTATCACCAACACCCTGGTCAAGGACAAGGAGATCGAGGACAAGTGGCGCGACTATCCGCGCCCCGTCTCCGCCCGCAACCTGTCCAACCGGGTCGAGGACCCGGTGGTGGACGCGCTGGTGGGGGCGGTCAAGAAGTCGTACCCCGAGCTGTCGCACCGCTATTACACGCTGAAAGCCAAATGGTTCGGCGGCGACACACTGGACTATTGGGACCGCAACGCGCCGCTGCCCGACGATATCGACCGCATGCTGAGCTGGACCGAGGCGCGCGATACGGTGCTGGGGGCCTATGGCCGCTTCTCGCCCCGGCTGGCCGACCTGGGCAAGCGCTTCTTCGACAACCGCTGGATCGACGCGCCGGTGCGCCCCGGCAAGGCGCCGGGCGCCTTCGCCCACCCGACGGTACCGAGCGCGCACCCCTATCTGCTGGTCAATTACCAGGGCAAGCTGCGCGACGTGATGACGCTGGCCCATGAGTTGGGCCACGGCGTGCATCAGGTGCTGGCGTCGCGCCAGGGCCATCTGCTGGCCGACACGCCGCTGACGCTGGCCGAGACGGCCTCGGTGTTCGGCGAGATGCTGACCTTCCAGGCGCTGTTGGAATCCGAAAGCGACGCCAAGCGCAAGCGGGTGATGCTGGCCTCCAAGGTGGAGGACATGCTGAACACCGTGGTTCGCCAGATCGCCTTCTTCGATTTCGAGCAGCGCCTGCACACCGAGCGCCGCGAGGGCGAGGTGACGGCCGAGCGGATCGGCGAGATCTGGATGGCGGTGCAGACGGAAAGCCTTGGCCCGGCGCTGCGCTTCGACGATGGCTATCGGAACTATTGGTCCTATATCCCGCATTTTGTCCACTCGCCGTTCTATGTCTACGCCTATGCCTTCGGCGACTGCCTGGTGAACTCGCTCTACGCGGTCTACCAGGACGCCGGCGACGGCTTTGCCGAGCGGTATCTGGATATGCTGGCGGCGGGCGGCACCAAGCGGCACAAGGACCTGCTGGCGCCGTTCGGCCTGGATGCCTCCGACCCGGCGTTCTGGGACAAGGGGCTGGGCGTCATCCGCGGCTTCATCGACCAGTTGGAGACGGCCTGAGGCGGGAAAGCGGGCCGTGCGCGCCGCGACCGAAGCGTGTACAGTGATCTTCGGTATACACACGGGAAGCGCGCATGGCCTTGCTCAGGTGGGAGGAGTTCCTCAGTGTCGGCGTCGAGATCATCGACGAGGACCACCGGCTGGCCGTCGACCTGCTGAACCAGCTTGACGAGGCGGACGACGCGGCTTTCCCGGCCCTGTTCGCCGCCTTCCTGGAGCATCTGGCCGAGCACTTCGGCCACGAAGAGGCATTGATGGACAAGTACCGCTTCTTCGCCGCCGGGGTACACCGGGCCGAGCACGTTCGCGTGCTGCGGGAGGCGCAAGGGGTGATGCGGCGGTTGGAGCGGGGACAGATGGAGATGGCGCGAAATTACCTGCGCCAGACCATCGCGCCCTGGTTTCTTCACCACCGCGGCGCCATGGATGTCGCCACCGCCGACTTCATCAAGCAGGGGCGCGGGTAGAGGGCACAGGGCATGCCGCCGGATCTGACCACCATCGACACCGTGGCCTTCGTCTGGTTCGTTACGGTGTGGATCGGCTATACCGTGGTCCAGGACCATCTCCTGAAGGACCGCTTCGGGGTCAACCAGAATCTGATTGCGGTGCGCGAGCACTGGATGCGGCGCTTTCTGGAGCGCGACACCCGCATCATGGACGCGGCCCTGTTCGGCCACACCATGCACAGCGTCACCTTCTTCGCCTCCACCACCATGCTGGTGGTGGCGGGGCTCGTCGGCCTGTTCGGCGCCATGGACAAGGCGCACGCGGTGGCGTCCGAGCTGTTCTTCACGGTCAAGACGTCGCGCGCCATGTTCGAGCTGAAGCTCCTGGTGTTGCTGGGCGTGTTTGTCTGGGCCTTTTTCAAATTCACCTGGGCGATCCGCCAGTACAACTATTGCTGCGCCTTGATCGGCGCGGCTCCGGCGCCGCCTGTGGCGTCCGATCAGGCCCGCCCGCTGGCCGTCAATCTCGCCGCCGCCATCACCCTGGCCGTGGCCAGCTTCAACGAGGGCTTGCGCGGCTATTATTTCGCGCTGGCGGCGCTGACGTGGTTCATCCAACCGTGGCTGTTCATGACGATGACGGGATTGGTAATTCTGGTGCTGCTGCGTCGGCAGGTCTGGTCGAGCACTTTCCGGGTGATCCACGCACAGGCGCAACTCCTCGATTCCGTGGAGCCCGACGGGCATTAGGCGTCAGGAGCGCACCGCCAGAAACGCCGTCAGGAGGCCGGTGGCTGGGCTTTCCGGCTTGCCGATGCCGGCTCCGCCGCCCGACAGCCGCGTCCCTTCCGCGATGGTCTTGGCTAGCGCGTCCGACCGCTGGCCCGGGCGGCCAAGCTGACGCTCGATGGGGCTGCCGGGCAGAGTGCCGTAGCTGATGTATTCGACGTTGGTGATCCAGAAATCCACCGCGCCGTCCGGCGTGCGGCAGCGATAGCCGGTGGGGGTGCGGGTGAAGGCATAGCGGTTGCCGGGACGGGCCAGCACCAGGGTATCGCTGCCGGGGCCGCCATCGATCATGTCGGTGCCCAGATCGCCGTACAGGCCGCCCAGGATGTCGTCGCCCGCCCCGCCGAACAGCACGTCGTTGCCGTAGGTGCCGGACAGCGAGTCGGCGCCGTTGCCGCCGAACAGGGTATCATCGCCGTAACCGCCCAGCAGCACGTTTGACTCGCCGTTGAAGTCCGTGCGCTCGTCGAGCACGTCGTTGCCGACGCCGCCATCGAGATGGTCGGCCCCCGGTCCGCCGATGAGCGCGTCGTCGCCGCCGCCGCCTTGGAGGGTGTCGTCGCCGGCCCCGCCGATCAATCCGTCCATTTCGCCGTAGCCGGAGAGATGATCGTTGTTCGGCCCGCCGTGGAGCACGTCGCGCCCGGCTCCGCCGATCACGAGATCGAAGCCGCCACCACCCCGCAGGGTGTTGCGCGCGCCGGAGCTTTCGCCGCCGAAGCCCGGCCGCACCGCGTACAGGCGATCGTCTCCGCCATAACCAATGATGATGTCGTCGCCGACGCGTCCCCAAATTTCGTCGGCGCCGTCGGTGCCGCCGAGGCTGTCGTTGCCCACGGCGCCTTTGAGCGTGATTCCCACCATGGAGGAGCGCACCCGTGGATCTGCCGGAACGAAGTAGGGCGGCGCCATGGCGGTGCCGCCCTTGTATTCTAGC
>DASPMK010000010.1:0-5444 GCA_035627075.1 Azospirillaceae bacterium | reverse complement strand
CTACCAGCTGGCGGTTGACGAGGCCCGGCCCGATACTCCGGAAGCGCGCGGCGATTGGACCATCATGGTCTACGTGAACGGCGATAACGATCTGGAAGAGTTCGCCATCAGCGACGTCAACGAAATGGAGGCGGTGCGCCTGCCGAATGGCGTCAAGGTCGTGGTTATGGTCGACCGGCACGAGGCTTATGATTCCTCCAACGGCAACTGGAGCAACACCCGGCGCGGCCTGATCCAGTCGGACAGCAGCACCGGCACCATCTCCTCGCCGCTCACCGCGGTGGGCGAGAAGGACATGGGGGCGCGCCAGACGCTGACCGGCTTCATCAACTGGGGCACCAGCACTTACCGGGCGAGCAACTACGGCCTGGTGGTATGGGATCACGGCGGCGGCCTCAGCGGCACCAGCTGGGACGAGCAATCGAACAATCACCTGTCGGTCCACGACATCTCGGCCGCCATCAGCGGCTCGACGGCCCGCCGGCTGGACTTCGTCGGCTTCGACACCTGCCTGCAGGGCATGGTGGAACAGTCCTTGGACTTGCAAGGTCAGGCCAGTGTCGTCGTTGGGTCGGAAGAACTGGAGCCGGGCGACGGCTGGAACTACACCGGCTGGCTGAACCGCCTGAAGCAGAACCCGACGGCATCGCCGCGCGAACTGGCCGCCGCCGCCGTGGAAAGCTACGCCCAGCACTATGGTCCCACCAGCACCGACGACGAGCCGCCGACCCTGTCGGCCACCGATACCACCACCTATGCCGCCCTGGGCCAGCGCCTGAACGCCTTCGTCACGGCGACGGCCAGCGCCACCAGCGCGGATTGGCAGAAGATGGCCGAGGCGCGGGAGGCGGCGCCGATGTTCGGCAAGATGAACGACCACCGCGACCTTTACGCCTTCATGACCGCCGTGGCCCAGAAAGTGTCGACGCAGGGCATCATCGACGCCGCCCGCGCGGTGGCGGCCGCCGTCCAGCAAACGGTTATCGCCAACTACACCTCGGCCCCGAACCGGCACGGGCTCAGCATCTTCCTGCCCCCGCCGGGCGCCAGCCTCGGCCAGTACACCGTCACCCAGTACCCCTACTTGAACACGGTGAACTGGCGCACCTTCCTGACCCGTTTCGCCAGCGGCGCCCGCAGCAGCACCCGCTCCGGCGATACCGGCCCCAGCCGCACGACCAGCACGGTCGAGACTCTGCGTTCCGGTCTGGCTACCGTCCCACTCGGCGCCGGGACCGAGCGTTTGGCCGCCGCGACGGCCGGTTCGACGACCGCCGGTTCCCGCCCGCTGGGCTTGCTGGCCGCCGTCAACGCCGCCTGATCGCCGTCACGAAAGGCCCCTTCCCCACATCCTGGGGGGAGGGGACGGCGAGCCTTTCCCTCCTCCCATGTCATTTCTGGGTCGGGATGCCGCAGGGCGAACTTGGCCCAAAAATGATTCGTGTAGATATATCAGACCTTTAATGCCTGCTGCGGGAGGCGGCTGGCAGGCATGCGCTTTTTTTGGTGGCTTGCCCCCTTGAAAGGAGGGCTTGGTTCCATTAGCTGTTTGGCACTCGTCGACAGGGAGTGCTAACAACCTGCTTCCCTGCTCGGTTTTTCGTGATTTTCAGCCCTATTCGGGAGGCTTTCTATGAAGTTCCGTCCGCTGCACGACCGTGTTGTGGTTCGTCGCCTGGAATCGGACAACAAGACCAAGGGGGGCATCATCATCCCCGACACCGCCAAGGAGAAGCCGCAAGAAGGCGAAGTCGTCGCCGTCGGCCCGGGTGCTCGTGACGATTCCGGCAAGCTCGTTGCTCTGGACGTCAAGGCCGGTGATCGCGTCCTGTTCGGAAAGTGGTCGGGCACCGAAGTCAAGATCGATGGCGAAGACTACCTGATTATGAAGGAGTCTGACATCATGGGCATCGTCGGCTGACGATTCCTTTCGCGACTTCACCCGAAATTGTTCTAGAGGTTTCGCAAAATGGCTGCCAAAGAAGTCAAATTCTCTACTGACGCCCGCTCCAAGATGCTGAAGGGCGTGGATATCCTGGCCGACGCGGTCAAGGTGACGTTGGGTCCGAAGGGCCGCAACGTCGTGATCGAGAAGTCGTTCGGTGCTCCGCGCATCACCAAGGACGGCGTGTCGGTCGCCAAGGAAATCGAACTCTCCGACAAGTTCGAGAACATGGGCGCCCAGATGGTGCGCGAAGTGGCCTCGAAGACCAACGATCTGGCCGGTGACGGCACCACCACCGCCACCGTGCTGGCCCAGGCCATCGTCCGCGAGGGCGTGAAGGCCGTGGCCGCCGGCATGAACCCGATGGACCTGAAGCGCGGCATCGACCTCGCGGTCGAAGCCGTCGTGAAGGATATCCAGGGCCGCTCGCGCAAGGTTTCGACCAACGGCGAGATCGCCCAGGTCGGCACCATCTCCGCCAACGGCGAGGTCGAGATCGGCAACATGATCGCCCAGGCCATGGAGAAGGTCGGCAACGAGGGCGTCATCACGGTCGAGGAGGCCAAGGGCCTGGAGACCGAGTTGGACGTCGTCGAGGGCATGCAGTTCGATCGCGGCTACATCTCCCCGTACTTCGTCACCAACGGTGACAAGATGATCGCGGACCTGGAGAGCCCGTACATCCTGCTGTTCGAGAAGAAGCTGTCGGGTCTGCAGGCCCTGCTGCCGGTTCTCGAAGCCGTCGTCCAGTCGTCGCGCCCCCTGATCATCGTGGCCGAGGACATCGAGGGCGAGGCGCTGGCCACCCTGGTGGTCAACAAGCTGCGCGGCGGCCTGAAGGTCGCGGCCGTCAAGGCGCCGGGCTTCGGTGATCGCCGCAAGGCGATGCTGGAGGACATGGCCATCCTGACCGGCGGCCAGGTCATCTCCGAGGATCTCGGCATCAAGCTGGAGAACGTCTCCATCGACATGCTGGGCACCGCCAAGAAGGTGGTGATCTCCAAGGACAACACCACGATCGTCGACGGCGCCGGCGCCAAAGCCGACATCGAGGCCCGTTGCAACCAGATCCGCCAGCAGATCGAGAACACCACGTCGGACTACGACCGCGAGAAGCTCCAGGAGCGTCTGGCGAAGCTGGCCGGCGGCGTGGCCGTGATCAAGGTCGGCGGTGCGACCGAGGTCGAGGTGAAGGAGCGCAAGGACCGCGTTGACGACGCCATGCATGCCACCCGCGCGGCGGTGGAAGAGGGCGTGGTCGTCGGCGGCGGTGCGGCCCTGCTGTATGCCAGCAAGGCTCTCGACGCCCTGAAGCCGATCAACGACGAGCAGCGCGTGGGTATCGACATCATCCGTCGCGCCCTGCAGTCCCCGATCCGTCAGATCGCCTACAACGCCGGCGTGGACGGTTCGATCGTGGTCGGCAAGCTGCTCGACCAGAGCGACTCGGGCTTCGGCTACGACGCCCAGGGCGGCGTGTATACCGATATGTTCAAGTCGGGCATCATCGACCCGACCAAGGTCGTGCGTACCGCCCTTCAGGACGCCGCGTCGATCGCCGGTCTTCTCATCACCACCGAGGCCATGATCGCCGAGAAGCCCGAGAAGAAGGCTCCGCCGATGCCGGGCGGCGGCATGGGCGGCATGGGCGACATGGACTTCTAAGAAGTCCGGTCGTTACAGGCTTGTTTACGAAGGGGGCGGCCCGCGAGGGTCGCCCCCTTTTCGTTCCATTGCCCGCAGCGTTTGCGAAGAGTAAATGTATTACGTGTGTAGATTGGTGGATTGACGTCCTTCGAATGAGGCACGCGATGCGTTTGGGCTCCCTCGCCCCCCTTATGTTTCTCGTCACCGCCGGGCCGGCGCTCGGCGAGGTGCGCGTGGTGACGGAGAGTTATCCTCCCTTCAACATGGAACTGAACGGTGTGGTGGTCGGCGTGGCGACCGATCTGGTCCGCGCCATGTTCGAGGAGGCCGGTGTTCCCCACACTCTTGACATCATGCCCTGGCAACGGGCCTACCAGTCCGCGCTCGGCGACAAGGATACCTGCGTCTACAGCACCACCGAGACACCGGAACGGCAACCGCTGTTCGAATGGATCGGGCCGCTGGTCACCAATAATTGGGTCCTGTTCGCCCGCGACGACCGCGACTTTTCCCTGTCCCGGCTGGAGGATGCCCGCAAGCTGAGCATCGGCGGCTATCAGGGGGACGCCACCGCCCTGTTCCTGGAGCGGCAGGGCTACAACGTCGATGTGGCGATGCGCGACGACCTCAACCCGGCCAAGCTGGTCAACGGGCGTATCGACTTGTGGGCGACGGGATCGGAGCTGGGGTTTTATCTCGCCCAGCAGCAGGGCATCCACAACATCAAGCCGGTGCTGACTTTCAAGAAGGTCGACATGTCGCTGGCCTGCAACCGGCAAACCGACCCGGCCGTTCTGGCCGCGTTGCGTCAGGCACTGAAGGAAATTCGCAAAGTGCGGAAGTGACGGGAGTCCGCCAAAGAAAAAGGCCCTCGATTGCTCGAAGGCCTCAGTTTAGGGAGGAAACGCGCCAGATAATGGCTGATTGAGGTTTTCGCATATAATGGTTAACTGACAGTTAATGCGCGCGCTATTTGATGGAAAAATACTTAGCGTTATTTTGTCATCGATTACTGCTTATTTCCATACATCATAAAATTCCGAACCTCCGGTGAGAGACACGCTCGCCACCGACTCCCTGCCGAGTCGCGCGATGGCGCAAGCCATGACTTGGTGGTAGTATTGGAGCCGGCCGCACGCTACTGTCAGAGGAAAGGAAAGTTGATATTACCCATACAAGGGTAAATCCAACCGGCGACGGGGGAGTCATGGAAGGATCGATCGGCGTAAAAAAGGCGCTGCGCGGGACGGGGTTGGCGCTGCTGGCGCTTTTGGCCGCCGGTCCGTCGATGGCGGCTGAAAAATCCGCTTTCGTACCGGCGGTAATTTACGCCATCGGCCAGAAGTTCGATAAGAGCTTCAACGAGGCCGCGTTCGACGGCGCCCAGCGGTTCGAGCGCGAGTCCGGCGTCAAGGTGCTGGAAACCGAACCCGCCAACGTGACCCAGTTCGAACAGGCCGTCTCCTCCTTGGTGCGCCGCGGCGCTACCGACATTGCCGCCGTCGGCTTCTATTACGCCACACCGCTCAACGACGTGGCACCCAAGTTTCCGGGCGTGCGCTTCACTTTGGTCGACAGCCGTGTCGATCAGCCCAATGTCCAGTCCATCGTGTTCAAGGAACACGAAGGCTCGTTCCTCGTCGGCATGATGGCGGGAATGGTATCGAAGACCGGGAGGATCGGCTTCGTCGGCGCGCTCGACATCCCGCTCCTGCGCAAGTTCTCCACGGCATACGGGGAAGGGGCCAGGCACGTCAATCCCAACGCCGAGGTGCTGTTAAGCTTCATCAGCGCCACCCCCGCCGGCTTCAACGACCCGACCAAGGGAGCCGAGGTGGCGCGCAGCCAGTTC
>DASPMK010000009.1:0-6554 GCA_035627075.1 Azospirillaceae bacterium | reverse complement strand
TCCCCTCACCACCGTGCCATCCTCCGCCGGCTGAGGGTGCTCCTGCTCGGGGGCGCCCTGGCGATGGCGGCGTGGGGCGGCGGCTTCCTGTGGTTCGTATCCGCCATCCCCCGCGAATCGCCATCGACGGAAGACGACGCGACCCGACGCCGCACCGACGCCATCGTCGTGCTGACGGGAGGAAGCGAACGGCTGGGCATGGGGCTGGAACTGCTGGGCGCCGGATTGGCCGACAAGCTGTTCGTCTCCGGCGTCCACCAGGGAGTGGACGTGGAGGAGTTGCTGCGCGTCGCCAAACTGGAACCGGGCGACCTCGAAACCCGGATCGTGCCGGGCTACACCGCCGTCAGCACCGAAGGCAACGCCGAGGAAACCGCCCAGTGGATGCGGGCCCAGGGCTATCGGTCGCTGCGGCTGGTCACCGCCAACTACCACATGCGTCGCAGCTTGTTGGAGTTCCACATGGCGATGCCCGGGGCCGAGGTGATCGCCCACCCGGTGGCGCCGGCCAGCGTCCGTCTTACCGATTGGTGGCGCTGGCGACGCACGACGCTCTTGCTCGCCATGGAGTTCAACAAGTATCTGGTGGCGCTCGCCCGCTTCTGGCTCGATCCGCCGTTCGACGCCTGAGCCCCTCCACCGCCCCCAGGCTTCAGGATGCCGTGATGACCGCCCTGCGTTCCCTCCTCTTCAACATCGTCTTTTTCGCCTGGACCGCCGTCGCCAGCATCGGGATGCTGTGGGTGCTGCTGGCGCCGCGGCGCGTCATGGTGGCGATGGTGCGGTTCCATCTCGGCACGGTGGCGTGGCTGGAGCGCACCCTTCTCGGCCTCGACTACGAGGTGCGCGGGGCCGAGCACATGCCCCAGGGACCTTTCATCCTGGCCGCCAAACACCAGTCGGCCTGGGAAACCATGAAGCTGCACTTCCTGGTGGGCGACCCGGCGGTGGTGCTGAAAAAGGAACTGACGTGGATTCCCATCTGGGGCTGGTACGCCGCCAAATCCCAGATGATCGCCGTCGACCGCTCCAAGCGCGGCCGGGCCATCCCCTCGCTGATCGAGGGGGCAGCCCGCATCAAGGCCGCAGGACGCCCTATCGTCATCTTTCCCCAAGGCACCCGTGTCGCCGTCGGCAAGCACGCCCCTTACAAGGTCGGCGTCGGCGTGCTGTACGAGCAACTGAACCTGCCGATCGTGCCGATGGCGCTCGACTCCGGGCTCTACTGGCCGCGCCGCAGCTTCCTCAAGCGACCCGGCCGGATCGTCGTCGAGTTCCTGCCCCCCATCCCGCCGGGCAAGCCGCGCGGCCAAGTCATGGCCGAGTTGGAGGAACGCCTGGAGGCGGCCACCGACCGGCTGGTGATGGCGGCCGGTGGTCCCGCCACCCGGCGACACACTCCGGCATGTGGATAACTTTGTGGATGGAGCGGACCAAACCGTGTGACGCCGCGCCCCGGAAAGGTGGGGAGCACCGCCACCACCTTCCGGAAAGCCCCCTTGCGGGAACAAAATCGGAACGGGTTGTTGACCGCCCACGACCTTCGCCCTAGACTGCCTTGAGGGGCGATTTGTCGCACCCAACCCTTTGAGTTCATTGACTTCCTTCCACCACCGGCGACGCATGATGGAGAGCGCCTTGGATAGCCTTCCGCCCATTTCCCAGCGCATTTGGGACATGAAGTACCGGCTGCGCACCCCGGACGGCGAACCTGTGGATAAAACCATCGCGCACACCTGGCGCCGTGTCGCCAAGGCGCTCGCCGCCGGGGAAACCGATTCGGCCAGTTGGGAGGAGCGGTTCTACGCCATCCTGGCCGACGGGGAGTTCCTGCCCGCCGGCCGCATCATCGCCGGGGCCGGCACCGACCGGTCGGTGACGCTGTTCAACTGCTTCGTCATGGGCACCATCCCCGACGACATGGGCGGCATCTTCGGCCATCTGCGCGAAGCGGCGCTGACCATGCAGCAGGGCGGCGGCATCGGTTACGACTTCTCCACCTTGCGGCCCAAGGGCGCGCCGGTGAAGGGCGTGGGGGCGGACGCTTCCGGCCCGGTGTCGTTCATGGACGTGTGGGACGCCATGTGCCGCACCATCATGTCGGCGGGATCGCGCCGCGGCGCCATGATGGCGACCATGCGTTGCGACCACCCCGACATCGAGGCGTTCATCGACGCCAAGCGCGAGCCGGATCGCCTGCGCATGTTCAACCTGTCGGTGCTGATCACCGAGGGGTTCATGTCGGCGGTGCGCGACGACGCCGACTGGCCGCTGGTGTTCGGCGGCGAGGTCTATCGCACCCTCCGCGCCCGCGACCTGTGGGACCGGATCATGCAGGCGACCTATGCCTACGCCGAGCCGGGGGTGATCTTCATCGACCGCACCAACCGGATGAACAATCTCTGGTATTGCGAGAAGATTTCCGCGACCAATCCGTGCGGCGAACAGCCCCTGCCCCCCTACGGCGCCTGCCTGTTGGGCTCGATCAACCTCGCCCGGCTGGTGCGCGAGCCGTTCACCGGGAACGCCCGGCTCGACCTCGACCGGCTGCGCGAGATCGTGCCGGTCGCCGTGCGGCTGATGGACAACGTCATCGACATCTCGCGCTTCCCGCTGCCGCAGCAAAAAGAGGAGGCGCGCAACAAGCGGCGCATCGGCCTGGGCGTCACCGGGCTGGCCGATGCCCTGATTTTGTGCGGCGTGCGCTACGGCTCCGAACAGGCGGTGGCGCTGACCGAGGAATGGCTGAAGGCCATCCAGCACACCGCTTATCTCGCCTCGGCCGATCTGGCGGCGGAGAAGGGATCGTTCCCGCAGTACGTGCCGTCGAAATACACCGCCTCGCCGGTGATCCAGACGCTTGATTCCGACGTGCGCGTTGCCATCGGCCGCCATGGCATCCGCAACGCGCTGATCACCTCCATCGCACCGACCGGCACCATCTCGCTGTTCGCCGGCAACGTGTCGTCGGGCATCGAGCCGGTGTTCGCCTACACCTACCAGCGCGCCGTGCTGCAAAACGACGGCTCCCGCCTGACCGAGGAGGTGCAGGACTACGCCTACCGGCTGTTCCGTCAGACCTTCGGCCCGGATGCCGAGTTGCCCGACTACTTCGTCGATGCCCAAAGCCTGACGCCGACCGCGCATCTGGTGATGCAGAGCGCCGCGCAACGGCACGTCGACAGTTCCATTTCCAAGACCATCAACGTACCGGAAGATTTCGCCTTCGAGGACTTCAAGGGCATCTACATGCGGGCGTGGGAGATGCACCTGAAGGGCTGCACCACCTACCGCCCCAACCCGATCACCGGCTCGGTGCTGACCGTGGTGCGCAAGGAGGAGCCCCCGGTTGTCGCGGAAGCCGCGGAAGCGGCGGCCGGGGAACAGGCCCCCCGCCAGATCGGCTACGACCGCCCGGCCGCCGAGGAGGCGCCCAGGGCGGCGGCTTCCGAACGCGCCGAAGCCCCGCGCGGCGAGGACGGAGTGGTCTATATGACCCGGCCGCTCGACCGGCCGGAAGCGCTGCCCGGCGAAACCTACAAGGTGCGCTGGCCCGACAGCGACCACGCGCTCTACATCACCATCAACGACATCATCCAGGACGGCCGCCGCCGGCCGTTCGAGGTGTTCATCAACTCCAAGAACATGGAGCACTACGCCTGGACGGTGGCGCTGACACGGATGATCAGCGCGGTGTTCCGGCGCGGCGGCGACGTCGCCTTCGTGGTCGAGGAGTTGAAGGCGGTGTTCGACCCGCGCGGCGGCCAGTGGATGAACGGACGCTATGTCCCCTCCTTGCTGGCGGCCATCGGCGAGGTCATCGAGCGCCATATGATGGACATCGGCTTCCTGCCGCCGCGCGTGCGCCTCGGGCATCAGGCCGCCCGCAAGGCGGCGGGCGATACTGCCAGCCCGCCGGTTGGCCGCATCTGCCCCAGTTGCGGCCAGCCGGCGGTGATCCGCAAGGAGGGCTGCGACACCTGTCAGAACTGCGACTATTCCAGGTGCAACTGAGTAAGCGTCCTCACGCGCCCCAACAGCTCGATCAACACCCGGTCACGGATGCCCAACTGTTCCAGTTGGGCCACCGTGTTGGCGAGATAGTCGATGTTGGAACCGCTCCGTCCCGCCGCAGCGGCGATCCGTTCCGCCGTCGCCTCCCGGCACCGGCAGTCGGAATACTGGGGATGGCCGGGGTCGGCCACGAAGGTGCAGGCCCGCACCGTCCGGCGTTGCGGCATCCGCACCGGCAACAGGCGCGGCCGGTAGGCGCGGGTCACCATTTCGCGGTCCCACAGATAGGCCAGCGCGCCCGGCACCTCGGCCGCTTCGACGCGGAACGCCATGCCCCAGCACGAACCGCCGCGATCCAGGCCCAGGACCAGCCCCGGCCGCTCCACCGTTCCCCGGTAGCGGTGGGACAGGATGCAGAACCGCCGATGGTAGCCCCGCAGCAACGCCAGTTGCCGCTCGGCAAAGGCAAAGCCGGGATTCCACATCAGCGAGCCATAGCCGAACACCCACAGATCGGTGCCGGGCGGGTGGTCGAACTCCGGCCTCGCCGGGGTGGCCGGAGTCGCCTCCAGGGCAGCAAGCGCGGACACGACGGCGGAATCGAGCGGGGGCATCGCGACCGTGGAAACGTGACGTGTGGAACAGCGGTGCGAAAAAATCTAGCACAGGCGACTCGGCGCGGTATGGGTAATTAACGGACATCCCCATGCGGCTGGCCCCATGCGGCTGGTCCCATGCGGCCGGAACGCCTATGATCCCTCCATGCGCTTGCCCAAAAAACTCCTTCTCGGCCTTCCCGCCCTCGCCGCCCTGGCCTACGGGCTGTGGTGGTGGCAGGCGGCCAATACCCTCGACCGCCAGATCCAGGCGTGGATCGAGGGCGAACGGTCGCGTGGCGCCAGCGTCGAGGTCGGAGCGCTCACGGTCAGCGGCTTCCCCTTGTGGGTGCGGGCCGAGGCCACCGCCATCACCTACCGCCGGGCCGACGGGCTGACATGGCAAGGCTCGTCCCTGATGGGGCAGGCGCGGCCGTGGCGGATCACCGACATCGCGCTGGAACTCCCCGGACCGCACGCCCTCCGCCTGCCGGCACAAAACAGCATGCCGGTCGAGGCCCACTTCCGCGACGGGCGAGGACAGGTGGCGATGACGCTGGGCGGCACGCCGACCGACGCGCGGCTGACGTTGGACGAGGTGGCGCTCAACGGGCCACCGGGAACCGGAACGGTGACGATGGACGCGCTGGACGTGACGGCCAGCCAGCCGCCCACCCCGCCGGCCGATCATACCGCCGCCGGTTTCACGGTGGCGCTGGAAGCGCGGGGCGCCCGCCTGCCGGTTCCAGCCGAGTTCGGCCTGGGCACGGCGGTGGAGCGGCTGACCCTGGCAGGACGGGTGATGGGAGCGCCGCCCAAGGCTCTCGACTCGGCGGCGCTGGCGGCGTGGACCGCGGCCGGCGGCGTGCTCAACCTGGACAATTTGGATGTGGTGTGGGGACCGCTGGCGCTTGCCACCTCGGGCACGCTGGCGATGGATGAGGAACTCCAGCCCGAGGGCGCCTTCACCGCCGAGGTGCGCGGCCCCTTCGCCCTGATCGACGCCCTGGTCAACGCCGGCCAGATCAAGGCCAAGGATGCCGGCATGGCGAAGACCGCCGTCAGCCTGTTCTCGGGCACCAAGCCCGGCGCCACCCCGGAAAAGGCGGCGTTCCCGCTGACCATCCAGAACCACGCGGTCTGGGTGGGGCCGCTGAAGCTGGCGCCGATGCCGCGACTGTCGTGGTGACGGCTTAGAAACTCACGCCTGCTTGGCGTCGATGATGGCGCGGCGGATGGCGCGGGTGCGGGTGAACAGCTCTTCCAGCTTGTCGCCCTCGCCCCAGCGGATGGCCCGCTGCAAGGCCGTGAGGTCTTCGGTGAAACGCTGGATGATCTCCAGCACCGCCTCGCGGTTGTTCAAGAAGATGTCGCGCCACATGATCGGGTCGGAGGCGGCGATGCGGGTGAAGTCGCGAAAGCCCGAGGCCGAGAACTTGATCACCTCGGACTTGGTATCCTCCTCCAGGTCCGTCGCCGTGCCGACGATGGTGTAGGCGATCAGGTGCGGCAGATGCGAGGTGATGGCCAGCACCCGGTCATGGTGGGCGGGGTCCATGACCTCCACCTGCGAACCGCAGCGCCGCCACAGCTCGGCCAGCTTCTCCACCGCCTCCTCCGACGTGCCGGCCGGCGGTGTCAGGATGAACCAGCGCCCGCGGAACAGCTCGGCGAAGCCGGCTTCGGGGCCGGAATGCTCGGTCCCCGCGATGGGATGGCCGGGGATGAAATGCACCCCTTCCGGCACGAACGGGCCGATGTCGCGTACCACCGCCATTTTTACCGAGCCGACGTCCGAGAGGATCGCCCCCGGTTTCAGGTGCGGGGCGATGGCTTCCGCCACCTCGGCGTAGGTGCCGACAGGGGTGCAGAGCACCACGAGGTCGGCGCCGGCCACCATGCGGGCCGCGTCGGTAGCGGCCTCATCGACGATACCGAGTTCAA
>DASPMK010000008.1:0-2278 GCA_035627075.1 Azospirillaceae bacterium | reverse complement strand
CACCTACTGCGGCGGCTCCTCCTCGCGAAAGCTCGCGGTGGCATCGCCGCCCGTCGCCCTGGCCGGCATCTTACCGGTCACCACCGGCCGAATCGCCGCGTTGGGCGCTGCGCCTTCGGCGATCACCCGCCAGACGATCCCGGCGGTGTCGTCGCTGACCAGCAGCCCGCCGGTGCGGTCGAACGCCACCCAGGTCGGGCGCCCGCGGGTCGTACCGTCGCCGGTGAGGAAGCCCGACAACACCGTCTGCGGCAGGCCTTGGGGATTGCCATTGGCATCGAAGCGGACGAACACCACGTCGTAGCCGGTCAGCGGCTTGCGGTTCCACGAGCCATGGCGGGCGACGAATGCGCCATTGGCGAAGGCCGAGCCCATGATCTGGCCGCCATCGGCAAAGACCAGGCCCAGCGGCGCCGTATGGGCGCCCAAAGCATACTCCGGCTTGCGGGTATATTCTGTCAGAAAGTCAGGGATCGGATGATCGACGCGCCAGTCGAGCAAGTCCTTCCAGTAGACCCACGGCCACCCATACTGCGCGCCCACCGGAACGTTGGTGAGATAGTCTGGCACGAGGTCAGGGCCCATCTGGTCGCGCTCGTTGACCACGGTCCAAAGCTCCCCGGTCGAGGGATTCCAGTCCATCCCATTCGGGTTCCTCAGGCCGTTCGCATATTGGCGGCGGTTGCCGCTGGCCACGTCGTACTCCCAGATCGCAGCCCGGCCGAGCTCGAGGTCCATGCCCTTTTCGCCGATGTTGGAGGCGGATCCGACGGCGATGTAGAGCTTCTCGCCGTCCGGGCTGAGCACGAGGCCGCGCATCCAGTGGTTGCCGCCAGCGGGCAAGTCCATCAGCTTCCGGGGCTCGCCGGTCAGACGCGTTGCGCCCGGCGCAAAGGGGAAAACCTGCAAGGCGTCATGCTCCGCCACGTAGAGCTTTCCGTCCGCCCAAGCCATGCCGGAAGGTGAAGACAGCCCCTTGTCACGCAGCACGAAGCGCTGCTCGGCCTGGCCGTCTCCGTCGGCATCGCGCAACAGGAGGATCCGGTTGGGAGACGGTTCGTTCGCGCCCACGCGGCTCATCATGAGCTTCATGAAGAAACCGGTGATCCCCCCTCCCTCACGTGGGGGGCTGTTCGTCTCCGCCACCAGCACGTCGCCGTTGGGCAAGGCCAATATGGTTCGGGGATGGTCCAGCGTGTCTGCGAAACGGGCGACCGTAAGGCCCTTCGCCGGCGTCGGCGCCTCGCCCCCGCGCCAACCGATCGTCTTGGCCAGGGCGACGCTGGGAATCCGCTCCAGTTCCGGCTCCACCAGCAGCGGTTCCGTTCCCGAGGTCTCCGCGGTGCTGCGGTCCGACGGGTTTCCGTACCACACCCAGGCGGCGAACAGCAGCATGGCGACGAACACCATGCCCAGGAGGATCAGGAACTTGCGCTTGGCTGAGATCATGCGCCGAAGATAGGCGCACAGGGCGGCAGCGGCAACCGTTCAGCTTGGAGGATCGCGTCGTCACGCGCCCGGTCCATGCTGCACCGAAACGGGACAGCGCCCGCACGCCGCTTGGTTTTCTACGGGAGGCGATGCTAAATTCCGGGTTAACACCGGAATCGTCCGGTCCCGACAGGGGATGCTCATGCGCTTTCGTCCGTTCGCCAACACTTGCGCCATTGCCGCCACGCTCGTGCTCGCTGGGAGCCTCTCTGCGCCGGCTCTCGCCCACGGCCACAAGCATCACCCGGACGACCGCCTGCGCCAGGTGGATCCGCGCCCTTACTGGGGGGACCGGCACTATGACGGCGCCCGGGAGGACTGGCTTCGCGACTGCCGTCGTCGCATCTCCGACAACGGTCTCGGCGGCGCGGTCATCGGCGGTGCTGCCGGCGGCCTGCTCGGCAACCGCATCGCCGGCCGGGGCGACCGGGTGGTCGGAACGGTGGCCGGCGCGGCCGTCGGGGCGGTGGCAGGCGCGGCGATCGATCGCGCTGAGGATGGAGCCCACGATCGCGACGCCTGCGAAGCCTATCTGGACGACTATTACGCGGATTATGGCGACGGACCCGGATACGGCTATCAGGCTTACGGCTATCCGGCGTACGGGTATGCCGTGCCCATGGTCATGGTGCCGGTGATGGTCCGCTCACAGAAGCCCTGCGTTGAGACGGTCGTGACCGAGGAATATGTCACCACGCCGGCCAGGCGCAATATCCGCCGCATGCCACGTGCCGGCAAACGCATCCGTATCGCGCCGGACAAGCGGATCCCGATGAAGTAACGACCC
>DASPMK010000007.1:0-3946 GCA_035627075.1 Azospirillaceae bacterium | reverse complement strand
CTCCCTGTCGCCGCTCTCGAAGTCGCGCAACCGCGCCTCCAGATGGCCGGTCACGTAGGTCCAGCCGTCACCGTCGTTGGGCAGCACCAAGCCCTGCACCATGGCCAAGCTTATGGGCGCGCCCGAAGCGTCCTCACGCTCGATCCAGCCCAGCAGCGGCGGTACGCGGTCGAAGCGGGCGTCTTCGGTCAGGAAGCGCACCATTTCCACTTCGGGGGAACCGGCAGCCTCCAGCTTGCGGAACACCTTCAGGAAGGCGGTGTCGCCCAGCCGCAACAGGCTGTTCGATGCCTCGCCCCCCAACCGCCGGATGGGCAGCCCCTGTTGCCACCAGCCCCCGGTTCCATGCCCGACGGCGTGCCGGAAGCGCAACCCCGATACGGCTTCGCCCGTGCCAAATCCCTGGAACAGGGTCCGCACGAAGCCGTCATCCGCCATGGCATCGAACAGCACCCCCTCGGTTCCCCCCCGGCGAAGGATGGTCAGGGCATCGCGATGGCCGGCGTCCACGGCACCGTCCCACGACACCGCCAGCGGCAGAAAGTACCGCTGGGCGTCGCGGCCCGGGGGCTCGGCCTGCAGGATCAGCAAGAGATAGGGTGTGCCATCGGCCCCGAACGGCAGGGCCTCCACCACCTTGACCGGGGGCGGCCCGGCATCGCGGGCGGCATACCAGGACCGGGACACCAGGAAGGCTGGAAGGATGTCGGTTTCCAGGCGGGCCAGGGGATCGCCCCGCAAGGTATCGGCCAGGATGGTCGTGTCGGTGTTTACCTCGATGATCGGACGGCCGGTGGCGTGAGCGGCCATGAAGAACCCCCTCGTGCTCTGGTTTGATGCGCAGGGCGTCAACCAGTCCCGGCGGCCGTGGTTCCCCCTGCCGGATAGACCGCCCAGGCACCGGGACAGTCGGCCGATACCGCACGCCACCACCCCGGCAGGCGGTTTTCCGCCATCAAGGCGACGACGGAGCCACCGAAGCCGCCGCCGGTCAATCTCGCTCCGGCGGCGCCGTGGCTGAGCGCGGCATCGACCACGGCGTCGATCTCCGGGATAGACACCGCGTAATCGTTGCGTTGCGACAGATGACTGGCGACCATCAGGCTGCCGAAGCCGGTCACATCCACCCGGCGCAGAGCGGCGACGCCATCCAGGACACGCTGGTTTTCGGTGACGACATGGCGGGCGCGGCGGTTGAGCGGTTCCGGCAGGGTTTCGATCCGGGGCAGATCGCCGGTCCCAAGGTCGCGCAAGCTGGCCACTTCCAGCGCGGCGGCGGCGGCCTGACATTCGGCGCGCCGTTGCTGGTAACCGCCATCGGTCAATTGGTGCGACACTCCGCAGTGTATGATGGCCATGGCGTAACCGGGCGGCAGCGGCACCGTGTCGCGCGACAGGTCGCGGGTGTCGAGGAACAGGGCTTGGCCCGGCACGCCGACCGAACTGACCATCTGATCCATGATGCCGCACGGCATTCCGACGTATTCCTTCTCCGCCCACTGGCCCAGCCGGGCGATGGTGTCGTCGTCAAGGTCCAGGGCGAGAAACTGGCGCAGCGCCCGCAATGTCGCCACCTCCAGCGCGGCGGAACTGGAGATGCCGGCACCGACGGGAACCTCGCTGTCGATGGTCAGCCGCAGGCCGGCGACCGGAGTCCGGGCCTCCCCCAGCGCCCGCACGCATCCCAGCACGTAATCCAGCCAGTCGCCCTGGGGCGGAGCATCCAGCGGTCGGGTCAACGTTTCGCCGAACCGCGCCGCATAGGCTTCAATCCACCCCGGCCGGCTTCCCGCGCCGACGCTGACCGTGGTGAAGTAGGGCAGCGGTGTGGGCAGGACAAACCCGTCGTTGTAATCGGTGTGCTCTCCCAACAGGTTGGCTCGCGCCGGGGCCTTGGCTGTCGCCTGGGGAGCTGCGTCGAACACGGTGGAGAACAGATCGGTCATCTCACACCTCGCGCAGCCGGGCCGCCATCTGCTCGGGCAGGCCATCGACCAGGAAAGTTCCCGCCCCCTGCTCGCAGCCCGCCAGATACTTCATGCGGTCAGCGGTTCGCAGGTAGGGGTAGAACTGGACGTGGAAGTGGAACCGCGCCTCCTCCCCGCGCGGAGCGGCGTGGAGCGCCATCAGGTAAGGCATGGGCCGACCGAACAAGCGGTCATAGCGCGCCACCACCTCGCCCAGTACGGCGGCGAAAGAGGCGAACTCGGCGTCGGAGAAGGTCCACGGGCCGGGGTGGAAGGCGCGCGGCATCACCCAGACCTCGCTGGGGTAGCGGGCGAACGGCGGCACGAAGGCCACGGTATGGTCGTCGCCGACGACATCGCAAGCCGCCCCGATCCGCTGCCGCAGATCCAGCAGCACCGGCCTCTCGCGAAAGGCCGCCACCGGCTTTTCCAGGGCGGGTGGGACGAAGGGGAAGGCGTAGATCTGGCCGTGGGGATGGTGAAGCGTCACCCCCACCTCCTCACCCCGGTTCTCGAACGGCATGACGAAGTAAATACCGTCGCGGCCGAGAAGGTCGCGGTAGCGGTCGGCCCAGGCGCGCACCAGCAACTCGCGGCGCTGGGCCGACAGAGTGGCCAGACTGCCGCCGTGCTCCGGGCTGTAGACCACCACCTCGCACTGGCCACGGGCCGGGGCCGTGGGAATGGGCAGGTCGGGCGGCGGCGGGGCGTCGGGGTGGAAGGCGGGGAAGCGGTTCTCGAACACCGCCACCTCGAAGTCCTCAAACGGGATCTCCCCTCGGATGCCGCCGGGCTTGGCCGCGCACAAGGGGCAATACTCCGCCGGCGGCTTGAAGGTGCGTTCCTGCCGGTGGCTGGCGTAAGCCACCCATTCACCGCGCAAGAGATGCCAGCGCAGATGCGGATGGGGCGGCGGCTCCGGGTCGGGGTCGCCGAGGGCGGGCAGGTGGTGAGGCCGCCGTCCGTAAAGGAACAGCTTGCGGCCATCCGTCTTGACATGGACGTGCTTGCAGATCCCGGCCAACTCTGGCTGCGACGCCAAACGATCCTCCCATTCGCGATCAGGGTAAAACAACGGAGGTGGTTATAACTCCGTCGGTTCTGCTGACGTTACCGATCATAAGTAGTAGCTAACGGTTTTATTTGGTTATATTTGGCGATAATTCAGTTTTTTCTTCGTGAGGAACCCAATTAGCCGGTTGTTGTTGAAAAACCCGCCGCAATAGGAAGGGAGCCGCATGGTGCCGGTAGAGCTGTGGGGCGGCCCGGAATGCACGGTCAACCGGGTCGGCGAGAACTATTTTGACCAGACCGTCCTTACCGGCCACCAGGATCGCCCGCAGGACCTCGACGACTTTGCCGCCCTTGGCCTGAAGGCGTTGCGCTATCCCGTGCTGTGGGAGCGGGTCGCCCCCCACGCTCCCGATCGCCTCGACTGGCGCTGGAGCGACGAGCGCTTAGGCGCGCTCCGCGACCTCGGCATCCGGCCCATCGTCGGGCTGGTCCATCACGGCAGCGGGCCGCGCTACACCAGCCTGATCGACCCCGGGTTCGCCCCGGGACTAGCCGCCTTCGCGGTGCGGGTGGCGGAACGTTATCCCTGGGTGGACGCCTACACCCCGGTCAACGAGC
Source organism: Azospirillaceae bacterium (assembly GCA_035627075.1). Taxonomy (GTDB): domain Bacteria; phylum Pseudomonadota; class Alphaproteobacteria; order Azospirillales; family Azospirillaceae; genus DASPMK01. Next base: position 347 of record DASPMK010000007.1, on the reverse strand, counting down.
CGCTCACCACCGCCCGCTTCAGCGGGCTCTACGGTCATTGGTACCCGCACGGCCGCGACAACCCGACATTCCTTCGCATCCTGCTGAACGAGATCGGCGCTACCCACCGCGCCATGCGGGCGATCCGCGCGGTGGTTCCTCATGCCCGGCTCATTCAGACGGACGATCTGGGGCGAACCTTCAGCACGCCGCGGCTGGTCGATCAGGCCGATTTTGAAAACGAGCGCCGATGGCTGACGTTCGACCTGCTGGCCGGTCGCGTCGATCGCCATCATCCGCTGTGGAGCTTCCTGATCCACAACGGCGTGGGCGAACGGAAACTGAAAGCCCTGTGCGACGACCCGTGT
>DASPMK010000006.1:0-4517 GCA_035627075.1 Azospirillaceae bacterium | reverse complement strand
ATGGCGCCTGTCGATCCGGCGGGGCGATCGGGTGATGAACACGGTGGTGTCGCGGTGAGCGGGTTGTTCGAGGCCGGGGTCCCCCGGCCGTTGGCCGACCGGCTACGGCCCCGGACCATCGCCGAGGTCGTGGGACAGGAGCACCTGCTGGCCCCTGAGGCTCCCCTGGGGCGCATGATAGCCTCGCGACGGCTGGCGTCGATGGTCCTGTGGGGACCGCCCGGCTGCGGCAAGACCACCATCGCCCGCCTTCTGGCTGACACCACCGATCTGCATTTCGAACCCCTGTCGGCGATCTTCTCCGGCGTCGCCGACCTGCGCAAGGTGTTCGAAGCCGCTCGCCAGCGTCGGCAGGTGGGGCAGGGGACGCTGCTGTTCATCGACGAGATTCACCGCTTCAACCGCTCCCAGCAGGATGGCTTCCTGCCCTATGTCGAAGACGGCACGGTGACGCTGGTGGGGGCGACCACCGAAAACCCGTCGTTCGAGTTGAACGCGGCCTTGCTGTCGCGCTGCCAGGTGATGGTACTGCGCCGGTTGGATGACGCGGCGCTGGAGAAACTTCTGGAGCGGGCCGAAACCATCGAGGAGCGACCGCTGCCGCTGGAGCCCGACGCCCGTACGGCGGTCAAGGCCATGGCCGACGGCGACGGCCGTTTTCTCCTCAATATGGTGGAGGAACTGTTCGCCCTGCCGGGCGAGGAACCCCGGCTGGACGCCGCCCGGCTGGCCGCCACGGTGCAGCGTCGCGCCCCGATTTACGACAAGTCGCAAGAAGGCCACTACAACCTGATCAGCGCGTTGCACAAGTCGGTGCGCGGTTCGGATACCGACGCCGCGCTCTATTGGCTGACGCGCATGCTGGCCGGTGGCGAGGACCCGCGTTTCATCGCCCGGCGGCTGGTGCGCATGGCGGTGGAGGACATCGGGCTGGCTGAGCCCACAGCCTTGCCGCAGGCCATCGCCGCGTGGGAAGCGTACGAACGGCTGGGCTCGCCGGAAGGCGAATTGGCGCTGGCGCAGTGCGTCGTCTTCCTCGCCACGGCGCCAAAGTCCACAGCGGTCTATGCCGCCTATAAGGCGTCGCAGCGATCGGCCAAGGAGACGGGCTCGCTGATGCCGCCGATGCACATCCTGAACGCGCCAACCAAGATGATGAAGAATCTCGGCTACGGTTCCGGCTACGTCTACGATCCCGACACGGCCGAAGGTTTTTCCGGCCAGAATTATTTCCCCGACGGTATGCCTCGCCATAATTTCTACCGCCCCGTCGAGCGCGGTTTCGAGCGCGAGATCAAGAAGCGGCTCGATTACTGGGCGAAGCTGCGCGCCCGCAAGTCCGGCTGACCCCTGGCATTGCCGCGGCTTTTCGCTAGGATGGCGCCGGCCGAACGAGGGGGCTGGCATGTCGGGCGTGAAGCCGGTGATGGTGACGGCGGTGGCGCTGGGCGGAGCCTTGGGCTCGGTGGCGCGCTATCTGACGATGGTTGCCGTCGGGCAGATGTTTGGTACTGGCTTTCCCTTCGGCACGCTGACGGTCAATGCCCTGGGTGGTTTCGCCATGGGTGTGTTGGTCGAGCTGTCGGCCCTTGCGTGGTCGCCACCGCCGGAGTTGCGCTCCTTCCTGACGGTGGGCGTGCTTGGCGGCTTTACGACCTTTTCCACTTTCTCGCTCGATGTCGGTGTGCTGGTCGAGCGGGGCGAGATGATGGCGGCGGCGGTTTACGTGGCGTTGTCGGTTGTTCTGTCGGTCGGCGGGTTGTTCGCCGGCCTCAAGGTGATTCGGATGGTGTTTGCATGAGTGTCGTTGAAACCCGCACCGTGGCCCCCGACGAGGCGGAGCTGCGCCTCGACCGCTGGTTCAAGCGGCATTTCCCGGAGGTGTCCCACATTCGCCTGGAAAAACTCCTGCGCACGGGGCAGGTGCGCGTGGACGGCAAGCGGGCCAAGGCCAGCGACCGGCTGGAGGCTGGCCAGAGCGTTCGCGTCCCTCCTCTGGGCGAAGCCCCGGCGGCGACAGCCCCCCGGCTCATCCTCAAGCCCGGAGTCAGTGCCAAGGACGCGGCGGCCTTGCACGCCCGCGTGCTGTTCCGCGATGACGACGTGATCGTCATCGACAAGCCCGCCGGCCTCGCCGTGCAGGGCGGCACGGATACCAAGAAGCATCTCGACGGCATGCTGGACGCCTTGCGCTTCGGCCATGCCGAGCGGCCCCGGCTGGTCCACCGACTCGACAAGGACACCTCGGGCGTACTGGTGCTGGCTCGCTCGGCGTTTGCCGCCGCCAAGCTTGCCGACGCCTTTCGCACCAAGGACGCGCGCAAGTACTACTGGGCGGTCACCGTCGGCGTACCCAAGACCTTCCAGGGCAAGATCGACGCGCCTCTGTCCAAGGCCGGCGGCGGCCACCGCGAGCGAATGGCCGCCGCCGACGAGGACGGCAAGCGCGCCATTTCGCTCTATCAGGTGGTGGAGCACGCCGGCAAGAAGGCGGCCTTCGTGACGCTGTGGCCGATCACCGGCCGGACCCACCAGTTGCGCGTCCACATGGCGGTCATCGGCACGCCCATTCTGGGCGACGGCAAGTACGGTGGGCAGGGGGCGTTCCTTGCCGGGGCGGAGGTGCCGCGCCAGTTGCACCTGCACGCCCGACGGCTGATCGTGCCGCATCCGCGCGGCGGGCGGCCCATCGACGTTACGGCGCCCCTGCCGCCTCATATGGTCGCCACCTGGAAATATCTCGGATTCGATGCGTCGGACGACGGCGATCCTTTCGCGGCGGTGCCGTGAGATCGAATAATTTCGCTGCTAACGAAATATTTTGCGCGTCACTCGCCATGTAAGAGAAAAATCTTGTTTGCCCTCCCGTTTCGAAGGGGTATTTCCTTCCAACGGGAGGGTGCCGCCATGAGAGTGATCGACAACGTCCGTATAGGGGCGAAAGTCTTTATCGCCCCTGCGTTCGCTTTGCTGGGCATCTTGATCGTCGCGACGGTTGGGGATTGGGCCCTGCGCGGCCAGGACCGCGCGCTGGAGCAAATCGCGACCGTATCGTTCGCCAAGGCGACCGACAGCGCCGAACTGGCGAAGACCATCCAGAGCGCGCATACCGAGTTGTATCGTCTCCTGACGTGGACCGCCGCCGGCGTGGACGAGACCAAGGTCGCCACCGTCAGCGACAGCTTCCAGCGAATCGTGGGCGAGGCGGAGGGCCGACTCGACCGGTTGGAGAAGACCTATTCCCTGGAGGGCGAGGAGGCCAGGGCGTTCCAGCGCATCCGCGAGCAGTTCAAGGCCTATCAGGTCAACGCGCGGAACGTGATCGACATGATCGGCATCGAGTTTTCCGCGGCGGTGTCCTGGATGTGGACCGCGCAGGGGGATTTCGAGGCGCTGCTGCGCTCGTTGGATGAGGTGGTGGCGCTGGAGACGCAACTCACCATGACCGCCTACCAAAAGGCCAACCAGGAGGGTGGCTGGGCGCGCGCCCTGTTCATGATCCTGACCGCCGTCGGGCTGGCGCTCACCGCCACCGTCACCTTTGTCATCGGCCGGCTGATCGCCGGGCCGGTGCATACCATGACCGGCATCATGCGCAAGCTGGCCGACGGCGACCTCGCCGTAACGGTGCCGGCGACCACCCGGCGTGACGAGATCGGTGATATCGCCCGCACGGTGGAGGTGTTCAAGGACAACGCCGAGCGGGTGGTCGCCTTGCAGGCCGAGCAGGAGGAAAGCCGGCGGCGCGCCGAAGAGGAGAAGCGTCGGGCCATGGTGGGCCTCGCCAACGACCTGGAAAACACCCTCCGCGTCGCCATGGGAGCCGTGGCCAACGCCACTGGCACCATCCGCCAGGAGGCGGGCACCTTGGCGGCGTCGGCCGAGGAGACCTCGCGCCAGTCCTCGTCGGTGGCGGTATCATCGGAGCAGGCCAACGCCAGCGTCGAGTCCGTGGCGGCGGCGGCGGAACGCCTGTCGTCGTCCATCGGCGAAATCCAGCGGCAGGTGAGCGAGTCGAGCCGCACCGCCAGCGCCGCCGTCGAGCAGGCGGCCCGGACCGACAGCACGGTGCAGGGGCTGGCCACCGCCGGCGAGAAAATCGGCCAAGTGGTGAAGCTGATCACCGACATTGCCAGCCAGACCAATCTTCTGGCGCTGAACGCGACGATCGAGGCGGCCCGTGCCGGCGACGCCGGCAAGGGATTTGCCGTGGTGGCCAACGAAGTGAAGAACCTCGCCGGCCAGACCGCCAAGGCCACCGAGGAGATCACCAGCGAGATCAACGGCATCAAGCATGCCACCGATCAGGCCGTGGCCGAGATCAAGGCTATCGGTTCCACGATCAACCGGGTCAACGAGGCGCTTCAGACCATGCAGGGGGCCGTCCAGGAGCAGGGGGTGGCGACCACGGAAATCAGCCGCAGTTGCGCCGACGCGGCCAGCGGCACCCGCACGGTGTCGTCGGAGATCCAGGGCGTGCGGCAGGTGGCCGAGCGCACTGGTGTGGCGGCGGCTTC
>DASPMK010000005.1:0-4353 GCA_035627075.1 Azospirillaceae bacterium | reverse complement strand
GCGGTTGATGGCTTCCATTAATCGCCTTTGGTTCAAACCCGACAGCACCTTGCGAAGCAAGGTGCGAGAGGGTGATACGGGCGGCAGATAATGGAAGCATTTAAACGCCGCCCGTATCATAGCCAACGGCTTTGGATGTTGATACACCCAAAGCCCGTACCATACGCCGGATGAAGCCTCCAGGCGCCGTCCGTATCAGGTCCGGCGCAGCAGGAACACGCCCTGTTCGCCGAACAGGTTGGCCAGCCGGCCGGTGGACTGATGGGTGGTCACGCCGCCCGAACCACCGAGGATGACGCTTTGCTCCACCGTCACCCCCAACTCGTGGCACAGGGTCACGAAGTCGGCGATGGTGCAAAAATGGATGTTGGGCGTTTCCCACCACTGATACGCCAGCCGCTCACTGACCGGCATGCGGCCCTGGAACAGCAGCGACAGGCGGATACGCCAGTAGCCGAAGTTGGGGAACGACACGATCGTCCGTCGGCCGATCCGCACCAGATGCTCCAGCGCGTCCCGGGGGTTGCGCATGGCCTGGAGCGTCTGCGACAGAATCACATAGTCGAAGGCACCGGTGGGATAGTCCTTGAGATCGGTGTCGGCGTCGCCCTGGATGACGGAAAGCCCCTGCTTGACGCACAGGCGCACGCCGTCCATGGACAACTCCATGCCGCGTCCGTCCACGCCCTTGTGGTGGGCGAGATGGTCCAGCAGCGCCCCGTCGCCGCAGCCCACGTCCAGCACGCGCGCGCCCGGCCGCACCATGTCGGCGATGATCTTGAGATCGACGCGGATGTCGCCGCGGCGGCCGGTGCCGTTGCGCGGCAAGGTGGCGGGAGTGTCGGCGCCGACGGCGTCGAATGGGCTCATGGCTGACCTCCCCGGCGGCGCGCGACCAGCCCGCGATGTTCGGCGCATCCTTCGATGAAGCCCCGGACCACGCCGTGGAACTCCGGCTCGTCCAGCAGGAAGGCGTCGTGACCCTTGTCGGTTTCGATCTCGACGAAGCTGACGTTGGCCGCCGCCGCGTTCAACGCATGCACCACGGCGCGCGACTCGGGCGTGGGGAACAGCCAGTCGGAGGAGAACGAGACGAGGCAGAAGCGCGTCGGCGTGACCTTGCCGTTGATCTGGAAGGCGTTGGCCAGCACGCCCCCGTGCTCCGCCGCAATGTCGAAATAGTCCATCGCGCGGGTGATGTAGAGATAGGAGTTGGCGTCGAACCGTTCCACGAAAGCCGTGCCCTGATGGCGCAGATAGCTTTCCACCTGGAAGTCGGCGTCGAAGCCGAAGCTGATGCTCTTGCGGTTTTGCAGGTTGCGGCCGAACTTGCGGTGCAGCGCCGTTTCCGACAGATAGGTGATGTGTGCCGCCATCCGCGCCACCGCCAGCCCCCGTCTGGGCCGCTTGCCCTGGTTCATGTAGTCGCCGCCGCACCAGTCGGGGTCGGCCAGGATGGCTTGGCGGCCGACCTCGTTGAAGGCGATGTTCTGCGCCGAATGCCGCGCCGCCGTGGCGATGGGCACGGCCGCGAACACATTCTCCGGATAGGCCACCGTCCATTGCAGCACCTGCATGCCGCCCATCGAACCGCCGATCACGCAGAAAAGCTGGTCGATGCCGAGGTGCTCGATCAGCAGCTTCTGCGCCCGCACCATGTCGCCGATGGTGATGACGGGGAAGGTGAGGCCGTACGGCCGCCCGGTGGCCGGATCGGCGTCGAGCGGCCCGGTGGTACCCATGCAGCCGCCGATCACATTCGAGGAGATGACGAAATAGCGGTCGGTATCCACGGGACGGCCCGGCCCCACCATCAATTCCCACCACCCCGGCTTGCCGGTGATGGGGTGCCGGTCGATCACGTACTGATCGCCGGTCAGCGCGTGGCAGATCAGGATGGCGTTGGAGCGGTCGGCGTTGAGCTGGCCATAGGTCTGGTAGGCGACCGTGAAGGGTCCCAGCGTCGCGCCGTTGTCCAGCGGCATCGGCCGCTCCACTCCCAGCACGACCCGGTGGCCCGGCAGGTTGGCGATACCGTTGCCGTGGGCGACGAGGGGGGCGGGGCGGGTGGTGGATGACGCGGTCATGGATGCGGTTCGCTAGAGCTCCCGGCGACACCCCGGTGGGCAGGTTCCCGAGGAGAGCGCTGCTACCACGACGGGAGCATATAGGTAGGGACCAAACCGCCAGGGTGTCAATGTTTTCTTTGATTTTGCCGGGGGCGCGGACTACTACTATGCCTTCCGCGTCGGTCACCGTCTTTACACTGGTCCATGTCCTCGTCACGTCCCTCCGCCGGCAAGCCCACGATCGAAGAGCTGCGTCGCGAAATCGACGAGATCGACGATACCATTCACGATCTCCTGATGCGCCGCACCCTGGTGGCGGAGCGTATCGGCGCGGTCAAGGGATCGCAGGAGCGGGTATTCCTGCGCCCGGGCCGCGAGGCCGTGATCCTGCGCCGGTTGGTGGCGCGGCACACCGGCAATTTCCCCCTCGGCGCCCTGGTCCGCATCTGGCGCGAGATGATCGCGACTCTGACCCGTCTGCAGGGGCCGTTCGCCGTCTCCGTCTACGCGCCGGAAGACCGCCGCGGTTTTTGGGATGTGGCGCGCGACCACTTCGGCAGCTTCACGCCGATGACGCCGGTGCCGACCGCGATCACCGCCGTGCGCGCCGTCACCGACGGCACCGCCGCCGTGGGCGTGGTGCCGGTGCCGGCCGAGGATGACGCCGACCCCTGGTGGCGCCTCTTGATGTCCAACGACGGCAAGACCCCGCGCGTGGTCGCCCGCCTGCCGTTCGGCGGGCGCGGCAACGGCCGGGGCGACGACGGCGACGCCTTCGCCATCGCCCTGGTGCCCAACGAGCCGACCGGCGACGACCGCACCCTGGTGGCGGTGGAACTGGTGGCCGACATCAGCCGTGGCCGCCTCAAGGATACCTTCGACGCCTGCGGCCTGCCGGCCGTCGGCTTCGTCAGCTGGTTCGCCCGCGACTCTGTGCCGGGCTCGCTGCTGCTGGTGGAGATCGCCGACTTCGTCGATGCCCATGATCCCCGTCTGGGCGCCTTCGCCGACCGCCTCAGTGAGTTCCTGTCCCGGCTCAACGTGATCGGCGGCTACGCCGTGCCGCTGACCCTGCCCCACGACACCAAGAAGGGCTGAGGTTCCCATGCCCGCGCCGCAACCCCGTCCAGGCATCCTGGACATCGCCGCCTATGTCGGTGGCGAGGCCCACGCCGCCGGTGCCTCCCGCCAGATCCGGCTGGCCTCCAACGAAGGCGCGCTCGGTCCCAGCCCGCGCGCCATGGAGGCGTACCGCCGCGTCACCCCGGACATCCACCGCTACCCCGACGGCGGGTCGGCGCAACTGCGCGAGGCGCTGGGCAAGCGTTACGGACTCGATCCGGCGCGCATCGTCTGCGGCACCGGCTCGGACGACCTGCTGACGCTGCTGGCCCGCGCCTATGCCGGGCCGGGTGACGAGGTGGTGCATACCGTCCACGGCTTCCTTCTGTATCCCATCCTGGCGACCGGTATCGGCGCCAAGCCCGTGGCGGTGTCGGAAACCAACCTGAAGGCCGACGTGGACGCCCTTCTGGGTGCCGTGACCGAGCGCACCAGGGTCGTCTTCGTCGCCAACCCCAACAACCCGACCGGCAGCTATCTGACCGTCGAGGAGATGGCGCGCCTGCACGCCGGCCTGCCGGAAAACGTGTTGCTGGTGATTGACGCGGCCTACGCCGAGTTCGTTACCCGCAACGACTATTCGGCGGGCGAGGAACTGGTGGACAAGGCGCCCAACGTCGTGATGACGCGGACCTTCTCCAAGATCTTCGCGCTGGGCGGCCTGCGGCTCGGCTGGGCGTACGGGTCGGAGGGCATCGTCGACGTGCTGAACCGGCTGCGCGGGCCGTTCAACGTGCCGCTGCCGGCCCAGGCGGCCGGGGTGGCGGCGCTGGAGGACGTGGGCTTCATCGACATGGCCCGCGACCATAACGAAAAGTGGCGCGACTGGTTCACCAGCCAGTGCCGGGGCCTCGGCCTGACCGTACATCCCAGCGTGACCAACTTCGCGCTGGTCGATTTCCGGGGGCAGGCGGGAAGCAAGGCCGACTCCGAAGCCGCCCGCCAGTTTCTTAAGGGCCGCGGCATCCTGGTGCGCCAGATGGGTTCGTACAAGCTGCCGGACTGCCTGCGCGTGACCATCGGCACCGGCGAGGAGATGCAGGCGGTGGTGGCGGGCCTGCGCGATTTTCTGGCGGGTTGAGAGGCGCGCCGAGACCATGACCGCTCCGCTTTTCGACCGCGTCGCCGTGATCGGCATCGGCCTGATCGGCTCGTCGCTGGC
>DASPMK010000004.1:0-5875 GCA_035627075.1 Azospirillaceae bacterium | reverse complement strand
CGGTTGGCGGGAAGAAGCCGCCACGCCACCGCCAGGTAGACGATACCGGCCAGCGTGATGCCGATGCCGACGGGCGCGAAGTCGAACATGGCGAAGCCCTCCCCGGCCACGTCGCGGCGTACCGACGAAATCAGCAGATTGGGCGGTGTGCCGATCAGGGTGATGAGACCGCCCAGCAGCGAGGCGAAGGCCAGCGGCATCAACAGACTCGAGGGTGACTGTCCCCGCCTGCGGGCGATCTGGATTGCCGCCGGCAGGAAAATGGCAAGCGCGCCGACGTTGTTCATGAAGGCGGAGAAGGCCGCCACCAGCGTCGTCAGCACCGCCACCTGCGAGCCGGTGCCGCCCAGCCGCGGCTCGATCGGGCGCAGCGCCAGATCGATCATGCCCGAGACGCGGATGGCGTTGGACAGCACCAGCACCGCCGCCACCGTGATCACCACCGGATCGCCGAACCCGGCGAAGGCCCGGTCCGGCGGCACCAGTCCCGTCGTCGCCGTCGCCAGCAATGCCAGCAAGGCGACCACGTCGTAGCGCCAGCGGTCCCACACGAACAGCACCAGCGTGAGGCTCAGGATGGCGAAAATCAATCCTTGCTGGATGGTCAAGGCCGGCTCGCATCTCCGTTCCGGCCGGCGCCCAGATCATCCTCGGTCACCAGACCGACGACCTGGCCGCCGTCGTCCAGCACCGGCATGCGGCGGACCTGCCGCTCGACCATTTCCTGCCGCACCTCGTCGCAGGTGGCGTCGGGGTGGCAGGCGAAGAGGGAGGAGGACATCACCGCCTCCACCCGCGTGGTGGCCACATCACGGCCTTCGGCCACGGCGCGGATGATGATGTCGCGATCGGTCAGAATGCCTTCCACCCGGCCGGCGGACCCGACGGGCAGGGCACGGGTATCCAGTTCCGCCATCAACTGGGCGGCGGCCTGGAGCGTTTCCTGGCGGCCGATCATCTGAATATCCCGGTTCATCACGTCTTTGACTTTCATGAGGCTCCCTCTTGCCGCGCCGCGTCGAGCAGGCGAACGACCTCCTCGTCGGAGGTCTGGTCGAAATCGTCGTAAAACAGGCTGAGGGCGCTGAAGTCCTCCGGGGCTTCCAGGCAGACGGCGGTGTCGTAGTCGCCGCGCAGATCCGCCAGCGTGTCGCGCGGGGCGACGGGGACCGCCATGATCCGGGCGGCGGCACCGGCCTCGCCTACGGCGCGCAACGCGATGCGCATGGTGGCGCCGGTGGCCACCCCGTCGTCGATGACGATGACGGTGCGGCCGTGCGGGTCGAGCGGCGGCCAGCCGCGACGGTAGAACCGGCGCCGCCGCTCGATCTCGGCCAGCTCCCGTGCCTTCTGGGCGTCCACATAATGATCTGGGATGCCGAGCGAGCGGATCATCTCCTGGTTCAGATAGGTCCGGGGTGTCACGCCGTCGACCACGGCACCGATGGCCAGTTCCGGGTTCCAGGGCGCACCGATCTTGCGCACCATGATAAGGTCGAGCGGCGCCTGGAGCGCCGTCGCCACCTCGAAGGCCACCGGCACGCCGCCGCGCGGCAGGGCAAGCACCAGGGGATGGCGCTCCTTGAAGGCCATCAGGCGTTGGGCCAGTTGGCGCCCCGCGTCCTTGCGATCCTTGAACATCGACACCTCCGGCGAACAACAGGCGGGAGAGGCCGAGGTTGCAGGGGGAAAGGCGGTGGAACTCCTTTCGGTCGGGGGCTGTTGAAGCGCCGCTCCCTATGACCAAGGCCGAGAACACGATGCCCAATTCATCGACGACCGGCGTGGCGCTGTCCTCGCCCGAGGCGGAGGCCTTCTATGTGGAAAGCCTTCTTCTGCTCAAGGAAGCCGGATTCCCCTTCCTGGTGGCGGGGACCTACGCCGTGCGCTCGTACACGGGAATCATTCGGCCGACCAAGGACATGGACATCTTCTGCCGCGCCGGCGACTACCCCCGTATTCTGGCCTTTTTCCATGACCGCGGTTTCGCCACCGAGATCGAGGACGAACGGTGGATCGCCAAGGTGTTCCAGGGACCGCACTTCTTCGACGTCATCTTCAACTCCACCTGCGCGGTGCTGCCCATCACCGAGCAGTGGTTTCGCGAATCCCATGAGGCCGATATCCATGGCGTGCCGGTGCGCATCACTCCGCCCACCGAGCTGATCTGGTCGAAGGTTTTCGTGCAAGATCGCCAGAAGTACGACGGTTCGGACGTGGCCCATGTCATTCTCAAGCAGCGTGACAACATCGATTGGCATCGGCTGTTGGCCTACATGGAGGCGTACTGGGAGGTCCTGCTGATGCACGTCTTGAACTTCCAGTTCATCTACCCGTCCGAGCGCGAGGCGATTCCGCGCTGGCTGTTCGACGAACTGCTGGCGCGGGTCAAGGCGCGCGCCGTCCTGCCGCCGCCTCAGACCAAGGTGTGCCGGGGCCGTATGTTCTCGCGCAACGACTACCGCATCGACGTGATGGAATGGGGCTTCGCCGACGTGGTCGGAGAGGGGGATCGGCGCGATGGCTGAGACAGGGGGAGGCGAGAAGATCCGGGTGGCGGCGCTGGGCGACCTGCATGTGAGCGAGGATGCCGGTCTGCGCTATGGCGAGATGTTCGCCGAAATCTCCGAACGTGCCGACGTGCTGGTGCTGTGCGGCGACCTTACCAATCTCGGCACCCGGCGGGAGGCGTCGCTGCTGGCCAAGGATCTGGAGAGCCTGACCATTCCGGTCGTGGGCGTTCTGGGCAACCACGACGTGGAGAGCGGCAAGGCCGAGGAGGTCCGCCGCCTGTTGGCCGATGCCGGGGTGGCCTTCGTCGAGGGGCGCGGCCGCACGGTGCGCGGCATTGGTTTCGCCGGGGTCAGGGGCTTTGGCGGCGGCTTCGGGCGCGGTATGTTGAGTTCATTCGGCGAGCCGACGGTCAAGCAGTTCGTCGCCGAGGCGGTGGCCGAGGCGGTGCGGCTGGAAGAGGCCTTGTGGAGCCTGAAGACCGAGCGGACGGTGGTGGTGCTGCACTACGCCCCCATCGTCGGCACGGTGGAAGGGGAGCCGCGCGAGATTTTTCCCTTTCTCGGCAACTCCCGGCTGGCCGAAACCATCGACCGTTTCCCGGTGACGGCGGTGTTTCACGGCCACGCCCATCACGGCACCTATCAGGGCCGTACCGCCAAGGGCGTGCCGGTCTACAACTGCGCTGCCCCCGTGGCGAAGCCGACCGGCCGGGCTTACGCGCTGATCGAGGTCTAGGGGCCGCTCACCCCAGCAGGCTGCCCAGCTTGTAGCTGACGAAGGCGATGATGCCGGCGGCCGGGATGGTGAAGATCCAGGCCCAGACGATGTTGCCCGCCAGCCCCCAGCGCACCGCCGAGGTCTTGCGCGCCGAGCCTACGCCGACGATGGCGCCGGTGATGGTGTGGGTGGTCGACACCGGGATGCCCAGCCACGTCGCGCCGAACAGGGTGATGGCGCCGGCCGTTTCGGCGCAAAAGCCCTGGAACGGTTTCAGATCGGTGATCTTGGAACCCATGGTGCGGACGATCCGCCAGCCGCCCATCAGCGTGCCCAGGCCCATCGCCGCCTGGGAGGCCAGAACCACCCAGAACGGTACGTGGAACTCCGGCCCCAGCAGGCCCTGCGAGAACAGCAGCACCGAGATGATGCCCATGGTCTTCTGGGCGTCGTTGCCGCCGTGGCCCAGCGAATAAAGCGACGCCGACACCAACTGGAGCCGGCGGAACTGGCGGTCGACAGTGAACGGCAGCGCGTTGCGCAGCACCCACGAGGCGACAAGCACCAGCAGCAGCGCCAACAGAAAGCCGATGGTCGGCGACAGCACGATGGCGCTGGCCGTCTTGACGAAGCCGTCGGTGACGATGGCGGCGAAGCCGGCCTTGGCAATGCCCGCTCCGGCGATGCCGCCGATCAGCGCGTGGCTGGAGGAGGAGGGAAAGCCCAGCCACCAGGTGAACAGATTCCAGGCGATGGCTCCGATCAGCGCCGCCAAGATCACGGTGGGATCGATGACGGTCGGCGAGACGATGCCGGTGCCGATGGTCTTGGCCACATGCAGGCCGAACACCAGGAAGGCGATGAAATTGAAGAAAGCGGCCCAGGCGACCGCCAGCTTGGGCGGCAGCACGCGCGTGGACACCACCGTGGCGATGGAGTTGGCGGCATCGTGCAGGCCGTTGATGAAGTCGAAGGCCAGCGCTACGAAAATGATCGCCGCCAGCGCCGGCAGGCTGAGTTGCAAAGCGTCCATGATCAGGTCTTTACACGTGGTCCAGCACGACGCCTTCGATCACGTCGGCCACGTCGTCGCAACGGTCGGTGACGGCCTCAAGCAACTCGTAGACCTCCTTGCGGGCCAGGAAGGTGATGGTTTCCGGCCGTTCGGCGATCAACTCGCTGAGCGCCAGCCGCAGCACCTTGTCGGCCTCGCGCTCGATCTTGCCCACCTGCGCGCACAATTCCGTGATCCGCTCGGCGTTGCGGGTGATGTCGGTCAACAGCGGCATGGTTTCGGCCAAGGGGGCGGCCGCCTTTTGAATCAGCAGCGCCAACTCCCGCATGCGGGAGTCGAACACCTCGACGCCGTAGAGCGAGGCGTGATCCACCACCTCCTCCATCAGGTCGACCGCGTCGTCGAGCGCGGTGATCAGTGCGTGGATGTCGGATCGGTCAAAAGGTGTGATGAAGGCGCGGTGCAGGGCCACGATGGTCTGCCGCGCGATGGTGTCGGCCTCGCTCTCGATGGAGCTGACCTCCTCGAACCGTGCCGGCTGGTCGACCCGCGCCGCGGTCATGGACGACGCCAGAGCATCCGCCGCCGCCAGGAGTCGATCGGCATGGGCGGAGAAGTGCTCGACGAACCGCTCCTCCTTGGGCATGAGGGAGCGGAACAGACGCATCAACATGAAACCCCCTGCTTTCCGTGGTGGCGCTCTCATACCACGGAAGTCACAAATCCGTCATGGATTCGACAAGGGGAGCGGTCAGTGCGGCAAATGGTTTTCCAGATTGAGCAGAATCTGGCCCAGATCGCCCTCGGTGACCAGGCCGGCGGCCTCGGCCGGGGACATCCAGCGCCGTTCCCGCTCGGCCTTTTCCGGCCAATCGTCCAGCTCCTCCTCGACCTCGAACAGGTAGGTCTGGACGACGCAGGTGGTGGTGCGGCCCGACTTCAGGCGCTTCTCGTACTGGAAGCTGGCGAAAGGCCGCTGCCCGACGCGCCCGACCAGCCCCGCCTCCTCATAAGCCTCGCGGGCCGCCAATTCGTGTGGCTGCACGTGCTTTTCCGGCCAACCCTTGGGAATGACCCACCGACGGGTTTCCCGCGAGGTCACGAGCAGGACTCGGGTCTGGTCATCACGGATGGTGAAGGGCAGGGCGGCATATTGGGTGCGGGGTTTCTTTTTCTTCTTCATCGTTTCCTGGAACATGAGCGCCGGAAGGGGGGCGCCGCGACGCCCTCACACCATGTATGGTGCCTTTACACTCTTTACACCATATGGCACCGATTATTCCATCGGACGGAGGTGGGACAACGCTTGACCAGTTGTCGTATGGCCTGACCAGCCGAAGCCACGGACAGGCTCCGCGCACGGCGGTCGTGGTCTTCACGCCGTCCGTGCGGGAGAGCCCCCTTTCATCGTCGGGCGCAACGCCTCCCGGTTGTTAGACCGGACTTAAGCCGCCCGGATACCGGCCAGGAAAGTCTCAACCTCCTTGCGCAATATCTCCGTCTTCCGTGACAGTTCGTTTGAGGCTGCCAGCACTTGGGTCGATGCGGCGCCGGTCTGCGTGGCGGCTTGATTCACCTGAACAATGTTGCCGCTGACCTCTTCCGTTCCTTGGGCCGCCTGCTGAACGT
>DASPMK010000003.1:0-9336 GCA_035627075.1 Azospirillaceae bacterium | reverse complement strand
TTTAGGGACGGTTGCAATTTTGAATTTCTAGAGACCTCGGAAATTAGTACAACGCTCAACAGGACGCAAACGGTTTTGCCGGCAAGGCCAAACCCTTCTAAACAAGTGTTGTCAAGTGCGGTATGCTCATCGAATGCCGTCCAACTGGCGGCACCGGTTTCGATTCGTGGGAATTGAGGTTTGGGCCGATGCCACCGGAGAACAAATCCGTGACAAGTACATCACCGACCATCGGTTTCCACCAGTTGCGTCAGGCTTGGGAAATCTCTTCCCTGCGGGAGACGCTGGCCCGGCGTGAGCAGGATGTCAATCGGTTGCAGTCACTGGTCGAGCGGGAGGTCGAACGGGTACGCAAGCTGTTCAGCGCGCTTGAGTCTCATGAATTGACCGACGCGACAATTATCACCCCGATTTTGAGCGAGGCTGTGGCGGCACTCATCGACATCCGTGACGCATCGCGGCATCTGGATGAGCGATTCGACGACTCCCTGCCCCCCCCCGGAAACGAAGCAGCGGAAGCGCGGCCGCATTCTTCCATCCCTTCCTTGGCACCGGGGATGGCCGTCGCCATTCCTGACATCTCTCCTCTTCCTGCGCCCTTTTTCTCGCCGTCGGGCGCGGCCTCGGACCTGGGACTGCCAACGGCGGCGTCCCTGCTTGCCCGCGCGTCGCGCCCGGCCGAGGCACCGGAAGAGGAGAGCGGCGGGACTCCGATGGAAACCGTTGCACCGCCAATGCCGCGCGCCAATTTGCGTACCCGCGCAGAGCCTGCACAGGCTCGACCAGGGGCGGAGAGCAATAATGGTCGGCCGGTATCGTGGTTACTGCAGCCCGTCAACCCACCGATGCCACAGCCGACAATGGCCCCGAGCACTCCTCTCACCCCCATCCGTCCTCCGCGCGCCGCCGTACCGGAAGCAACCTCCCGGCTCAATACGCGCGCCAACCCAGCCTCGTCACCCCCTAGTATCGATTGGCTTCGGCCGGTCAGGCGATGACGCGATGGTCGGTTACCCAGGTCTTCTTGCCAATTGAATAGCTTATTCCGCGTTTCCATCCCCCCCACGTCGAAACGTCTGAAGAGCGCTCTCTGTTGAATCCCATGCCGCGCGTGGGCCATCAGGATGGGATATCGAGCACCAGTCCGTCGTAGCCAGGCTCAACGCCGGGCGGCAACTTGCGTCTCAAGGCGTCATAGTCGAGGTCGATGTTCATGTGGGTCAGAATGGCCCGCCGGGGCTTCAACCGTTCGATCCAGGACAGCGTCAGTTCCAGGTGGGCGTGGACGGGATGCGGAGTCTCACGGGTACAGTCCACCACCCAGGTATCGATGCCCGCCAGCGCGGCAAAGGCTGCGTCGTCCAGGCGCAGCACATCGGTGGAGTAGGCAAACCGCCCAAAGCGAAACCCCAGGGTCTTGAGGTAGCCGTGATCCTGGTCGAACGGGACAACCTCAACGCCCCGCACGAAAAATGGCCCGGTTACCTCATGCGATAGCAGCACGGGCCGGTAGAACGGAAACTGAGCCTGCGAATCGAAGGATTTGAAAGCATAATCAAAACGCCGAGCAAGCTGGCCGAGCGTGTCGGCATCGCCGAACACTTCGATCGGCCGTTGCATCAGCCGGCAAATCTCGCGCAGATCATCAAGACCGTGGGTATGATCGGCATGGACGTGCGTCCACAGCACCGCGTCGATGTGATTGACCTCGGCGTCCAGCAATTGCTCGCGCAGATCCGGGGAGGTATCAACCAGGATGACCGCGTCGTCCTCCTCCACCAGGACCGAGGCCCGGCGCCGACGGTTGCGGGGATTGGCCCGGTCGCAGGCGCCCCAGCGATTGCCGACCGCCGGCACACCGGTCGAACCGCCGCACCCCAGTATGGTCACCCGCATCGCCGGCCTCTTTTCCTCACGCGGCGGCGCTGTCGGCCGCTGTGGCCTGGGCGCGACGGAACAGGCGGTAGAAGTTGTCCGTGGTACGCCGGGCCATCTCACCCGGCGACACGCCCATCAGATCGGCCAGCGCGGTCGCCGTATGCACGACATAGGCCGGTTCGTTGCGCTTGCCGCGATGGGGTACCGGGGCAAGATAGGGCGCATCAGTTTCCACCAGCAACCGATCGAGCGGCAAACCCTTTACCGCCGCGCGTAGTTCGTCCGACTTCTTGAAGGTGATGATGCCCGACAGCGAGATGTAGAAGCCGAACTCCACCGCTTCCTCGGCAAGCTGCCGGGATGAACTGAAGCAGTGCAGCAGCCCCGTCAGGCTGGTGCCCGATGCCTCTTCCCTAAGAATACGCATGATGTCGTCGTCAGCGTCGCGGGCGTGAACCACCAACGGCAGGCCGGTTTCCAGGCAGGCGCGGATATGGCGACGGAAACTCCCTTGCTGCGCCTCGCGCGGGCTTTTGTCGTAGTAATAATCGAGCCCGGTTTCGCCGATGCCTATCACCTTGGGGTGCCGGGCCAGTTCGATCAGCCGTTCGACCGAGGATAAGGTTTCCTCGTCGGCGGCATTATGCGGGTGAACACCCAGCGTGCAGTCGATGCCGTCGTAACGCTCGGCCACCGCCAGCACCTGCGGGAAGCGGCTGACGTAGGTGCCGATGGTCACCATGCGGCCGATCCCGTCACGGCGCGCCCGCGCCACTACCTCGTCCAACTCGTCGGCGAAGTCGGGAAAGTCCAAGTGACAGTGGGTGTCCACCAGCATCATGTCATTCCTTGGTTTCTTCAACGTAGCGCGGGAACACGCCCTGGGGCGTCGGCAAGGGCGTGCCCGCCTTCAGGGCGAAGGCCGCGTCGAGCGCCCCGAAGGTGCGGGCCTCGGCTGGCACCGCCAGCAGGTCGAGAATCCGCGATGAGGCATCCGGCATCACCGGCTGGGTCAGAATGCCGAGATGGCGGATGGTTTCAGCCAGCACGTACAACACTGTGGACATGCGCGCCGGGTCGGTCTTCTTCAAGGCCCACGGCGCCTGTTCGTCGACATAGCGGTTGGCGTCGCCGACCACGGCCCAAATAGCGTCGAGCACTTTGTGGAAGGCCTGCGTCTGAATCTCGGCCCGCACGATGGGCAGCAGGTTGCGCGCGCCCCCCAACAGCCTCTCGTCGGCCTCGGTGAACAGCCCCGGAGTCGGGACCTGGGCGCCACAGTTCTTACCCACCATGGACAGCACGCGCTGGACAAGGTTGCCGTAGTCGTTGGCCAATTCGCCGTTGACCCGCTGGACCATGGCCTTATGCGAGAAGTCGCCGTCATTCCCGAACGGCACTTCGCGCAGCAGGAAATAGCGGGTCTGATCCAGCCCGTACTTGGCCACAAGGTCGAGCGGCGAGATGACATTGCCCAGGGACTTGGACATTTTCTGCCCCTCGATGGTCCACCAGCCGTGAGCGAAGACGCGGCGCGGCGGCTCAAGGCCCGCGGCCATCAGGAAAGCCGGCCAGTAAACGGCATGGAAGCGCAGGATGTCCTTGCCGACCATGTGCAGGTCAGCCGGCCAATAGCGGGCGTACGGCGTCCCTTCAGCGGTGTCGGGATAGCTGACGGCGGTGATGTAGTTGGTCAGCGCGTCGAGCCACACATACATGATGTGCTTCTCGTCACCCGGAACCTTGATGCCCCAGTCGAAGGTGGTGCGGCTGATCGACAGGTCCTTCAGGCCGGACTTGACGAAAGACATCACCTCGTTGCGCTTGCCCGGCGGCAGGATGAAATCCGGGTGCTTGTCGTAGAACTCCAGCAGTTTGTCCTGCCATGCCGACAAGCGGAAGAAATAGCTGGGCTCCTCCACCCACTCGACCTCGGCGCCGGTGGGGGCAATCTTCTTGCCGTTCGGCCCCTGGGACAGTTCGTCCTCACCGTAGAAGGCCTCGTCGCGCACCGAGTACCAGCCGGCGTAGGAGCCAAGGTAAATATGGCCGCTCTTTACCAGTTCCTTCCACAGGTTCTGGACCGAGCGGAGGTGGCGCGGCTCCGTGGTGCGGATGAAGTCATCATTGGAAAACTTCATCGCACTGGTGAGGTCGCGGAAGTTCTGCGACACCCGGTCGGTGAAGGTTTGCGGATCGACCCCGGCCACCTTGGCCGACTTCTCCACCTTTTGCCCGTGCTCGTCGGTGCCGGTAAGAAACTTCACGTCGTAACCGTCGAGCCGCATGAAACGGGCGAGCGCGTCACAGGCCAGCGTGGTGTAGGCGTGGCCGATATGGGGCACGTCATTGACATAATAGATCGGCGTGGTGACGTAGTAGCGCTTCTGCCCGGCCATTGTCGGCTTCTCCCTGGTCGTCCTAGGACGGAAAAACCGCGCGCCTGGAGGGTCAGGCGGCGGCCGCTTCCACGGTCAAAAGGGCGCTCAACACCACCTGCTTGCGATCAAGGCTGGCGTAGTCGGCCCTTTGGAATAAGTGACTGACTTTTTCCCACACCTCCACCCAGCGATCAAGGCCGCGATCCCCGACCAACCGGATCATCAGCGCCCCCTCGCCGGGCACCACCTCCGGCGGCACGCCGCCCCGCGCCAGCGACCGCGCGAAACGGGCAAGCCACCATGTCAGCAACTCGGTAACCGTTTCGAACACCGCATCGTCGCCGCGCCGCGCCAGCCTCTCGGCGAACGCGTGCGCCCGCATCAGGTCAAGGCGGGGCAGCGTTGACAGCAGATCGATGATCTCCCGATAGAGGTCGAGTCCGCCAGCCTCCGCCAGATCGATGGCGTGACCGATGGAGCCCTCGGACAGCCGTGCCAGCGCCCGGGCGTCATCGGCTCCCATGGACGGCTTGTAGCGCTTCAACAGATCGACCACCACATCCTCGGCCAGGGGCTTCAGCACCAGCTTGCGGCAACGCGAGCGGATGGTGGGCAGAAGGCCGCCGGGATTGTCCGAGATCAGCATGAGGATGGCGCCCTGAGGCGGTTCCTCCAGAATTTTGAGGATGGCGTTGTAGCCGCTTTCGTTCATGCGGTCGGCACCGTCGATGATCGCCACCCGCCAGGAGCCCTCGGCCGCTGTCTTGTGCAGGAAAGGGGCGATGCGGCGGACATCGTCCACGGCGATGTCATGCTTCATCCTGCCCTTTTTTTCGTCGAACTGCCGTTGGACGGTAAGGAGGTCGGCATGGCTGGCCGCGCGTACCCGTACGTATACGGGATGCGAGGGATTAAGCTCCAGACTGGCCGGGAACGCGGCCGTGCCGAACAGCCCCGCCTCCCCGCCCCCATCCGCGGGGCCATGGGCCAGAAGAAACCGGGCGAAGCGGTAGGCCAGCGTCGCCTTGCCCACGCCCGGCGGACCGCCGATGATCCAGGCGTGGTGCAGCCGCCCGGAGTTGTAGCCGTCGAGCAGCAGATGCTCAGCCGCCTCATGCCCAACGAGATGCGAGTTGGCGCGCGGCTCGGGGGGCGCGTCGTCGCTCCCCGCCCCCGCACTCTTCCGGCTCATGGCGCCGGAACTCCCAGACGATGAGTGATGGCGTCGAGAATCGCCGCCTGCACCGCCTCCACCGGATGGCCGGCCTCCACCAGCACACAGCGCGTCGGATGGCGCCGCGCGATCTCCCAAAAACCCTGGCGCAGGCGGTGGTGGAACGACAGGTCCATACGCTCGTATCGGTCCTCATGATGGCGTCGGGCGCGCGCACGGGCCATGCCTTCCTCGGGCACGATGTCGAGAATGATCGTCAGATCGGCCTGGAAGGAGCCGATGGTAAGGGCGTAAAGCCGCTCCAGTTCCGTCACCTTCAGGCCATGGCCGTAGCCCTGATACGCGATGGTGCTATCGGCGAATCGGTCGGAGATCACCCAGCGCCCGGCGTCCAGAGCCGGCCAGACGGTGCGCTCCAGATGATCGCGGCGAGCGGCAGTGTGCAGCAACGCCTCGGTCATCGGTCCCCAACGCCCGGGATCACCGGACACCAGAAGCTCGCGGATGTCCTCGGCGCCGGAAGATCCGCCGGGCTCACGCGTGATCACCACGTCAAGCCCGCAGGCCATCAGAGCGTCGGCGACAAGGCGGATTTGGGTGGATTTACCCGCCCCCTCCCCGCCTTCCAGGGTGATGAAACGGCCTTTCTTCACCGTTGATGCCAACGCCCCCGTCACTTCAAGCTCCTTTTAGGATTTGCCCAGCACGAGGTGCTGCATGGCGGCCAACGCCCGGCCGAAGAAGCCCAGGCGCTCAACATCGGCGGCGGTGACCACCGGCACCTCACGGGTGACGAAGGACGGGGCGGTGATCACCAGTTTGCCGATCTGGGTCCCCCTGGCGACGGGGGCCGGCACCGGCTGGTCGACCACCAGGGTGACCTTCATGCCGCGTCGTTCTTCTCGGTGCATGGTAACCGCAAAGTCGTTGGGCACGGTCACCGCGACCTTCTCCTGCGCCCCCAGCCACACCGGGACCTCGTCGATGGTTTCGCCAGCCTTGAACAGGGCGTAAGAGGAGAACTCACGGAAGCCCCACTCGATCAGCTTGGCCGATTCATCGGCGCGGGCCTGCATGCTGGGCAAGCCGTTAACCACCAGCACCACCCGGCGGCTGTCGCGCCTGGCCGAGGCGGTGAGGCCGTAGCCGGCAGCCTCGGTATGGCCGGTTTTCAGTCCATCGGCGCCAATACCACGATACAGCAGAGGGTTGCGGTTGCCCTGTTTGATGCCGTGATAGGTAAAATCGATCTCGCCGAAGTAGTGGTAGTATTCCGGGAAGTCCTGAATCAGGCGCTGCGCCAACGTCGCCAGATCGCGGCCGGTGGAGTAATGATCGGGGTCTGGCCAACCGTTGGCGTTGGTGAAGTGGCTATTGTTCATGCCAAGTTCCTTCGCCTTCTGGTTCATCAGATCAGCGAAGGCGGCTTCGGTGCCGGCCAGCCCTTCGGCCAAGACGATGGAGGCGTCGTTGCCCGACTGGATGATCACGCCACGGATCAGGTCTTCGACGCGGATGCGCCCACCCAGCTCGGTGAACATCTTCGAGCCTTGCATCCGCCACGCCCGTTCGCTCACCGGCATGGAGTCGTCAAGCGACAGCCGTCCCTGCTTCAGACGGTCGAAAACCATGTACATGGTCATGATCTTCGACATGGACGACGTCGGCATGCGCTGATCAGCGTTCTTCTCGAACAGCACCGTGCCCGACGTCAGGTCGATCAGGATCGCCTGGCGGGCAATGGTGTCGATGGTCGCGGCCTTCGCGGTAACTGCGATACCGGCCACCAAGACGGCCACCAGAAGGCCAGCGATGAAACGCGAACGAACGACAAGCCTCGACATCATGTTTCCCAAACCTCCGGGGATCGAGCCCCTCTCCCATGAGAGCCCTGCCCGCGCTTGATACTCCAAAGGGATGCGGTGACGCCAGTGCGCCACCCTGTTCAAAATCCGTGACGTCCTCTTACTCCACAATCACCTTCGGATCATCGACGATGCCGCTGGCGATCACCTTGTTGAGCATGGCGTCGGCCTGATCGACCGACGCGAACGGCCCGAGGCGCACACGGTTCACCACATCGCCGTCGGCGGTTCGCTTCGGCGTGATGGTGGCGGTGGCGATGCCGGCCAACTTGCTCTTGACCGCCTGGGCGTTTGTCTGCCGGGCAAAGGCCCCGACCTGAATGTAGATGCTCTGACCATCCGATGCCTTGAGTTGGGCCACCTGCGCCGATGGCAGAAACCGGCCCTCCTTGACCACGCCCGGCACGGTCGCCACCGCCTCCACCACCGACGGCTGCTCGGCCTTGACAGGCTTGGCCTTGACCGGCGCGCCATCCACCTCAACCGACATACGCGGGGCGGCGCGCGGGGCCGGATCGCCGTCCACGCCTGTAACGGATGCCACGGCAATGGCGGAGGTCGGCTGACCGGCCTTGGCGGCGGCGGCGATGGCTTTGGACTCCTCCGGCAGAACAGTCACGCGCACCTTGGCCGTGCCCTTTTCCACGACGCCCAAAAGCTGGGCAGAGCGGCGGGACAGGTCGATGATGCGGCCAGGATAGAAGGGGCCGCGGTCGTTGATGCGCACCACGAGCGAGCGTCCATTATCCAGGTTGGTCACCCGCACCAAGCTCGGCATGGGCAACGTCTTGTGGGCGGCGGTCAACTCGTCTTGATCAAAGATTTCGCCATTGGCCGTGCGTTCCTGGTGGAAACCCGGTCCGTACCATGAGGCGATACCCGTCTCGTCGTAGCCGTAGTCTTCCTTGGGATAATACCATACCCCTTTGACTTGATAGGGCTTGCCGATCTTGTAGTAGCCGCTCTGGGGGAGGGCCGGTCCCTTGGGGGTCGAGCTGGCACAGGCCGCGAGCGACATCACCGCCGCAGCCAACGCCAACTCCCGGATCAAACGCCGGCTACCACCCATACCCCAACTCCCACTAAATATAGTGGGAGGCACTTTAACGCAGATCGTCCATTCCGCCAATGACTGAACGGCGCCCCGCAAATGGGACCAAGTGGTTGATGGGAGAGGTGGCCGTTCGTCGTGCCAACCGGCCCGGGTGCTTCTTACAACGCCAGTTGGCCAGTTCAGTACGTCGTAAGCGATGAGGCCCGCACCACACCCGATCCGAGCCATCGCATTGCCGCAGGAACCTTGCCCCTTTACAGCGGTTGCCGTCTTCGCGGTGGAATTTGCGCGCCCGACCAACGGCCCTGGATCGGTGACAAAGGCTCCGTCGCGGGGAGGAATGCCGATGCTGAAGCTGACCGAAGCGCACATTCGCCTCGGAGAGGCTGCGGCGACCAAGGAGGAGGCCATTCGGCTAGCCGGTCGAGCCATGGTCGAAAGCGGCTTTGTTGACCCCGGCTATATCGACAGCATGCTGCGACGCGAGCAGGTGGCCCCCACCTACCTGGGCAACGGCATCGCCATTCCCCATGGCCTGCCAGAGACCCGCAACTTGGTACGCGATACAGGCGTGGTGGTGGTGCAGTTCCCGCACGGCGTGGACTGGGGCAAAGGCGGGACCGCGCGCGTCGTGGTCGGCATTGCCGCCAAGTCCGACGAGCACCTCCAGGTTCTGGCCAACCTTACCGGCGTGCTCGGCGATAGCGCGGCGGCCGACCGACTGGCCCGCACCACCGATCCCGGCGTCATCGTCGCCGCCCTCAACGGCGCCCCTGTGTCCGAGCCGACGCCCGCATCCGAGCCGGCAACACCGCCAGCCGACGGCTCCTCCCTGCACGTCCCGGCACCGGTGCCGCACGGACTGCATGCCCGCCCCGCCACGGCGTTGGTCGAGGTGGCCAAGCGCTTCAAGGCCGAGATCACGGTCCATCACGCCGGCCGGGTCGCCAACGCCAAAAGCCTGGTCGCATTGCTGCGGCTGGG
>DASPMK010000002.1:0-5550 GCA_035627075.1 Azospirillaceae bacterium | reverse complement strand
CATCCAGGACGCCTGAGTGACGCTGGCGCGACAATCCCCCTTGTCGCCGCCGTCGATCCCGAGCACCATGAGCGACACCAAGCGCGACCGTCACCTCATCTTCATTGACGCGCGCACCTCACCGTCAATGTCGCGCTATAGATGCCAGTTCGAGCAGTTCCGGGACCGCTTCGATGTACCAGTAGGTGTGCACGGGACTGGCATGGCCCAGGTAGCTCGTCAGCTTGATCATCTCCCGCGCCGGGTCCTGGCCTGTGCGGTACCAGTTGATCAGCGTCCGGACGGCGAAGGTATGGCGCAGATCGTGGAGGCGGGGGCCGCGCCCGTACCGACGGTACTTTTCCGGCGGCCGCAGCCCGATGGTCTGGCAGACGGCGGCGAAGTTGCCGCGGGCGCCGCAGGCGGTGAGCCGTCCGCCGCGGTCCGACACGAAGAACGCGTCCGGGGTGGCGCCGAGCAGCCGGTCGCGTTCCCTGGCGTAGGCGGCCAGCCGCAGCGTCGTGCTGGCGGCGAGCGGGAGCAGCCGGGCCTTGCCCCCCTTGCCACGCCGGAGGGTGAGGATGCCCGCCTCCAGGTCGACGTCGGCGGCATCGAGAAGGACGGCCTCGCCGATCCGAAGGCCGCTGACGGCGATGAGGCCGAACAGGGTTGAGCAGGTCAGCGCACGGATGCCGTTGATCGACGGCAGCTCGGCGGCGGCCTCGAGGATGCGGCGGATCTCGTCGTCGCTGTAGATGTACGGCCGGGCCCGTCGGCTGCGGCCGGGAATCAGCGCCCGGGGCGGCACCTCGTGTCGCGGGTCGATGCCGCACAGCCACTGGGCAAAGAGACGAACCATGCTCAGACGCCGCGCCCACGTCTGCTGGTTCGCCCGGCCGAACGTCTCCTGCCAGCGCAGGAAGAGAGCGGTGCTGATGTGCTCGTCGCCTTCCCCGTCCGCGAAGGCGACGAAGCGGCGCAGGACCCGTTCCGCCGTGTCGAGGCGGAAGCCGAGCCCGCGCCGCATGGCCAGGTAGTGATCGAGGGCCTCGGACAGGCGGCTCATGGCGCACCTCCCGCGACCGGCCAGGGCAGAGCGATCGAGCGCAGGCCGTCGATGTCCAGCTTGGCGTAGATCATGGTGGAGGCACGCGAGCGATGGCGCAAGGTGTCGCCGATTTCCTCCAGCGAGGCACCGCGCCGGACCAGGGCGGTGGCGAGGCTGTGGCGCAGGATGTGCGCGCCCACGTATCGGGCGGGCGGCGTCAACCCGGTTCGGGCGAAGGCATCTTTCAGGATGTCGTTGAGCACCTGGCCGTTCTTGAACGGCCGGTGGGGCGGCCGTTCGGTCACGAAGAGCGTGCGCGACGTCGTGATGCGGCAAAAGCGGATGTACTCGGCCAACGCCGCGCCCACGTCCGGCGGAAGGGGAAGGCGGTCATGCCGGGAACCCTTGCCGCGCACGCGGATCTCGCCCGCGCGCCAGTCGATGTCGTCGATCTGCATGGCGACCACTTCCGGTGGCCGCAGGCCGAGGCGCGCGAGCAGCAGCAACATGGCGTGGTTGCGCCGGCCCCGGGGCGTGTCGGTCCGCACCGCCGCGAGGAGCGTCTCCACCTGTTCGGGCGTCAAATGCCGCGGCAGCCGCGCCCCGTATCGCTGCGCGACACATGGAACGGCCAGAGACAGGTTGGTGGCCGTCTTGCCGGACTGGAAAAGGTATCGGAAGAAGTTCCGCAGATGCGAGGATGGGGTCTTGTCCCGGAACGGCGGCGTCCGCGCCGTCAGGTGCTGCAAGAAGCGCACGACGTCGGCCGCGGTGATCCGCGACACCTCGCCGGGTTCCTCGCCGAAGCGGAACTCGAGAAAGCGGTCGGCGAAGCGCCAGGAATGGAAGATCGTCCGCTCGCTCAGGCCTCGCTGGCGGCGCAGGTAGATTTCGTAATCGCGCCGCAACGCTGCCCGCGCGATCTCCTTGGCCGTCGGTGGCGGCGGCGGCTTTGCGATGCCGCGCCCGGCCAGGAAGCGGACGAAGCGTCTGGCGACGAAGGTCGCGGCGGTTTTGCGTTTGCGGTGCCAGTGTGTCTTGGCGATGAGTGCGACCGCCTGCGCCTCGTCCAACTCGGCGACTGTAACACTGTCCGCCGCCATCATCCCGGCCAGGAGACCGATGCAGCGCCGGTACCACGCGGTCGTGCTGTCCGCGTACCCCTGTTCGAGAAGATGCTGCTGAAAAGCGTCGAAGTGCTCTCCGAAAACCCTGAGGGAAAGGTCATCGACGCCGTGGTCCGCAGACGTTTTCTGGCTGTGCATGTCTGGCTCCTTCGGTTTGAAGAAGCCAAGTCCCTTACGAATGCGCCGCCCACGCAACTTATGCCGCATCGCCAACTCGCAAATGCGCGGCTTTTCACGAGTTCCGTCCCTGGTGCGGCATAATCCGGGTGTCGGCATTATGAATGACCTCATGACCGAGTGTCGCGGCGTGGCTTTCGGCGTCCCGGAACGTCTCGAAGGGCGGCATCTGGATGTGATCCGGGTCGATGGCGTAGAAGGCCCGCGCGCCGCCGGTGCGGATCGCGGCGCCGGTGGCGGCGAAGAAGCGCTCGGCCGCCTCGATGCCCGGCATGGTGTCCGCAGGCTCGGCAGCCGGCGCGTGGAACGGTTCGGGCAACCCGTCCACCTGATCGGGTAGGGTAGGCTGGCGACGCCTCAGGGAGGACGACGCTCAGCCCCCCTCCGAACCGGACGTGCACCTTTCAGCGCATCCGGCTCTCCACGACTGCGTGCTGCCGCGCGTTGCTTGTCGGTCGGCTCATGGGCGTGGACGGCGTTGTGGCAGGACCTGCACAGCACCACGCGCTTGCGTTGGCGTGCAGCCCGCATGTAGCGGGGCAGGTCTGCATATTCCATCTCGGCGACCCGCCTGACATGATGCACCTCGCAGGGCTGATCGGTGCGGCCGCAGCGCTCGCATTGCTGAGCATTGAGGCGTTCCACCATCTCAGTCCGGCTGAACACGAACCGCGGCGAAGGGGGAAGATCGATTCCACCCCATGTCCGCGGTTTGCGTCGCAGGTGTTTCAGTTGCCAGAGCTGGATTACCCGGGCCTCGTCCCGAACCTTGAAGCGGACATAGAAGTCGGTTCCTTGGCGCATGCCGGCGGCGATGACGGGGACGGACGACTTATGCTTCGCCGCGAGCGTCTTCAAGCAGCTCATCAGGGCGAAGTATCCCGCCTTGTTGAGCTTCCGTTTCACGTCGTCGGCAAGGGCATAGTAGTTCGCAAATCCCCTCCATTCCGCATTGAACGCCAGGACAATTTCCACGTCGCTGGCCAAGGTGAGGGCGGGACGCTGTCGAGGACGGACGGCGTCATAGTCGCCCCACCCTCGGCTGTTGACGAACCGGACCACCCGATCCCGAGGCACACGTAACCTGATCCGATCCGCCAACCCTCGCCGCAAGGTCGGGCGTCCGGAGAAGATCGCGCGATGCGGATTGCGATTGGTGGAGGTGCAGATTTCATAGCCCAGGAACCGTGCTCCGTCCGAAGCTTTGTGGACCCCGCTCTTTTCATCGGACACCTGCAGCTTCAGACGGTCGGCCAGGAAGATCCTGATCTCCGCCATCAGCTTTCGGGCGTCTTCCTTGCTGCCGACCACGCCGATGAGGAAGTCGTCGGCGTAGCGGCAGTAGCGAAGCCGTCGATAGTTCGGATCGAACGCATCGGTGGCCGGAACGCCCATGCGTTCCGCCTTGAGCCGACCGATCTCGTCCAGCATGGACGTGATCCGGGGATCGTCGCCGCCCCGACTGGGGCGGAGTTGATCGACCTGTTTCCGGAGGTAAGTCAGGCGGTTCATGATCCGTCGGCCTTCGACCGACGGGCCACGCCGTCTCCCCCTGGTGAAGCTGGCGATCTTACTGTCCATGAACCCGTCGAGTTCATGCAGGTAGATGTTCGCCAGGATCGGGGAGACCACGCCGCCTTGCGGAGTGCCGCTGTAGGTCTTGTGGAAGACCCAGTTCTCCAGGTAACCCGCCTTCAGCATGCCACGGACGAGCGCCAGGAAGCGCTTGTCCATGATCCGTTTTTCGAGCAGGCCGAGGAGAACGTCATGATCGATGTTGTCAAAGAACCCGACGACATCGACGTCGACCAGCCACTTCACCCCGGTCCAGGTTGCCCGGATATCCTCCAAAGCGGTGTGGCAGGATCGCTTTGGACGAAAGCCGTGTGAGCGCTGGGAGAACAGCGGCTCATAGATTTCCTCCAGCAGCATCCTGACCACTTCCTGGACCAGCCGGTCCTCCGTGGTCGGCACGCCAAGCGGCCGTTTCTTGCCGTTGGCTTTCGGGATGTAGACCCGACGCACAGGCTGGGCCCGATAGGTCCCGTTCGCCAGCCGGTCGATGATGGAGCGGACCTTGGCCGGCGAGAAGCCGTCAAAGGTCTTTCCGTCCACACCCGGCGTCATCGCCCCTTGGTTGGAGGCGATCTTCTGATAGGCCAACTCCCAGAGGAGCGGGGCCTTCATCAGGCGAAAGAGGCCATTGACCCGCCGACCCGACCTTACAACGGTCGGGAGTGATCCAATCGCCTTTTCGATGGTCGCTGGCAGCATTAGCACGCCTCCTCTGAAGTCGTTGGATCGCAGTCGCTGCCGCCCTTCCCCTGGCTGTGAGGAGTTTCGCGCCGGTCACCCTGCGCTTATGTCCGCAGCCATCCAGCGCCGAAGCCCTGGCTGTTTCGGCCGTTACGCCGAACATTTGAGTAATATGGCGGCTCCGTGCCCATACAGGCCGTCAGGCGACGCCTGCTGTAGGGCATCCCGTAATTACGGAAGCGGGAGATCCGACGTGGTTAGGCGCCCCGTTCGTTCACTTACCCCTCCGATGGAGGATGCGCCGGATGGGCTGGTTCTCCCGGCGAGCCGGGATTTGGAGGACCTCAACGCCCTGTCCTCCGTCCATCCAGATGCCGCGTCAGTCGTTCTGCGACATTGCTCCGGTCGTTAGCCGCTGCAAACTGGGGTTCAGGCAGTCTAGCTTTCGCCATGCACGTCTTGCCCTGACCCGCTACGCCGTAAACGACTTGAGCGTTTTGGGCCTTTTCCGAACATGCTATTTTCCCCCGCTCCTTTCGGAGTTTCAGCCATTGCTGGCCGAGGTTGGTTCGGCGGGCATAAGCCATAACCAGCAAGCTTATTCACTCATCGTGACACTCCCAATACTTCCGCCATTACGGCGCACCGTTGAACACCGTGTAGCCCTTGAGGAAGTGGATCTCGCGCTCCTCCGCGCCGTCGGCGTCGGCGTCCGGGCGGGTGACGGTGCCGGCGTAGACGACCAGCGTGCCGTGCTCGCCGCGCCGCACCTGCCCGCCCGCCGCCTGGGCCTGCCGGTAGGTGAACCAGTAGGGCGAGGCGTAGCCACGCTCGACGGCGGTCATCCACAGCATGACGGTGTTGATGCCGCGGTAGGGCTGGCCTGTGGCGCGCAACGGCCGGGCGATGAAGCCGGCGGCATGGCCGGCGCTCCACGGCTGCATCCACGGGCGCACGCCCTTT
>DASPMK010000001.1:0-5929 GCA_035627075.1 Azospirillaceae bacterium | reverse complement strand
CCGACCTGACACAGGCCAGGCTATTGGTCGTTGCCATTCCGGAGGCCTTCGAAGCCGGGCAGGTCGTCGAGCAGGCGCGGGCCGCAAACCCGGACATGGAGATCGTGGCGCGGGCTCACTCCGATGCCGAGGTGGAGCATCTCGCGGCGTGCGGTGCCACCCACACCATCATGGGGGAGCGGGAGATCGCGCGCTGCATGCTCCGGCTGGCGCTGAACGGGCGCTCTGCCCGCCCTCAGGGAAGGACTGCCGTGCGGAGCGTGGGATAGCAAGCCCCGAGACTTTCCCGACGCCGAGAAGTGTGCTTTTTTGTTGCCGGTACGCCGCAATCAAATCCGGCACCTGGGATTGCTATTGACCGACCGTCACCCGAAGCCATTCGCCCTTCTGGCGTACCGGATCATGATTGTGCCGCTATTGGCGGCCGTGATCCTGCTCGCCGGAGGGGTGGCGGCCTTCGAGCGCGCGGCGCCGGATGCCCTGCACAACGGTGCGAACACTCCCTTTGCCCTGCTGACGGATGGCTCGCCGGACAGCATCTGCCTGCCCCGGCCAAACCTGACCAAGCCGGCGCCCATTCCCCTCAAGGGGAGCGGGGCGCCGGAACCCTGCCTGTCGGCCAATCTCGCGGCCAGGACCGCCCAACCCGCTTGCGCGTGCCGCATTGGCCTGTTGCTATCCGCACCACCGCGTGAAACCGGCCTGACGTTCTCACGCTTGCCGACGGGACCGCCGGGCGCTTGATGCCGGGTGCCGCCAAGTCGGCGCCCTTTCCTTGGAACCCTGCTCCCGGAACATCAAGCCTCCACGCCGGCCGTGTTTGCTCCCGGTCGGCGCCAAGGATTGTCCCCATGCTGAATTTTTCAAAGGCCAAGGCCCTGGCGGTCTGGCTGGTGTGTGCCTTTGGCGTGCTGTTCACCCTTCCCAACTTCATCCCCCAGGGGACGCTGCCGGACTGGGTGCCGCAGCGCCACGTCAATCTCGGCCTCGACCTGCAAGGCGGATCCTATCTGCTGCTGGAGGTCGATCTTGAGGCCGGCGTGCGCGAGCGGCTGGAAGGCACGCTAGACAGCGTGCGCGCGGCGTTTCGCGCCGCCGGCATCCGCTACACCGATCTAACGGTGCGCAACCGCGGCGTCGAGGTCCGGCTGAACGCCCCATCCCAAAGCGATACTGCGCGTCAGGCACTGAAAGACCTGTTGGCGCCGGGCGCCAACGGGCCGGAATTCGTCCTGTCGTCCGACAACGGCCTGTTGCGCCTGCCCCTGACCGAAGCGGCCATCACCGCCAAGGCGGCCCGCGCGGTCGAGCAGTCGATCGAGATCGTCCGCCGCCGCATCGACGAAACCGGCGTCAACGAACCGGTGATCGCCCGCCAGGGCAGTAACCGCATCCTGATCCAGCTTCCCGGCGTGGCCGATCCCTCCCGCATCAAGCGGCTGCTCGGCCAGACCGCGAAGATGACCTTCCACCTGCTGGAGGACGACGGCCGGGCCGCAGGGTCGCCGCCGCCTCCGGGTGCCGAGTGGCTGCCGTCCAGCGATCCGGCATCGCGCGGCCAGCGCTATCTGGTGCGCAAGAAGGTCGAGGTCGACGGCGCCACCCTGCGCGACGCCCGCCCCGGCCCGGACCAGCAGTCGGCCTCCTGGGTGGTCAGTTTCGAGTTCGACGCCGTCGGCGCGCGCCGTTTCGCCGACGTCACCACCCGCAACGTCGGCCGGCCGTTCGCCATAGTCCTTGACGGCAAGGTGATCAGCGCCCCGGTGATCCGCGAGCCGATCACCGGCGGCCGGGGCCAGATCAGCGGCAACTTCACCGCCCAGTCCGCCAACGATCTGGCGGTGCTGCTGCGCGCCGGTGCCCTGCCGGCGCCGCTGACCATCGTCGAGGAACGGACCATCGGCCCCGACCTGGGGGCCGATGCCATCCGCGCCGGCATCGTGGCCTGCGTGGTCGGCTTCGTGCTGGTGGTCGGCTACATGACGCTGAGTTACGGCCTGTTCGGCGTGTTCGCCAACATCGCCCTGGTGTTCAACCTGTTCCTGACCGTGGCGGCGCTGTCCCTGCTGCAGGCGACCCTGACCCTGCCCGGCATCGCCGGCATCCTGCTGACGCTGGGCATGTCGGTGGATGCCAACATCCTGATCAACGAGCGCATTCGCGAGGAAACGCGCAAGGGCCGCTCGCCGCTCGCCGCCATGGAGGCGGGCTTCAGCCGGGCGTTCGCCACCATCACCGACAGCAACCTGACGACGCTGATCAAGATGCTGCTGCTGTACGCGGTCGGCACCGGCACGGTGCGTGGCTTCGCGGTGACGATCAGCCTGGGCATCCTGACCTCGATGTTCACCGCCACGGTGGTTGCCCGCCTGCTGATGGTGCAGTGGTACCGCCGCGCCCGGCCCAAGGCCCTGCCGCTGCCGACCCGCTTCCGCCTTGCCCCCGACGAGACGCGCATCCCCTTCATGAAGGGCCGCAACGTCGGGCTGGTGCTGTCGGTGCTGATCAGCCTCGCCTCCATTGGCCTGTTCATCAAGCCGGGCCTGAATTACGGCGTCGACTTCGCCGGCGGCATCGTCGTCGAGATCCGCACCGAACAGCCCGCCGACTTCCCCGCCCTGCGCGAGAGCCTGGGGCGTCTGAACCTTGGCCCGGTGTCCTTGCAGCAGTTCGGCGCCCCGACCGATGTGCTGATCCGCTTCGAGCGTCAGCCGGGCGGCGAGGCGGCGCAGCAGGAGGCGGTCAAGACGGTGCAGGCCACCCTGACGAAGGACTTCCCCGGCACCAACATCCGGCGGGTCGAATCCGTGGGCGCGTCGGTCAGCGGCAAGCTGTTCCACGACGGCATGCTGGCCCTCGGTCTCGCTGTGGTGGCGATGCTGGGCTACATCTGGTTCCGCTTCGAATGGCAGTTCGGGGTCGGCGCGGTGGTCACCATGCTGCTCGACGTGACCAAGACCGTGGGCTTCTTCGCCATCACCGGCCTGCAGTTCAACCTGACCGCCATCGCGGCGATCCTGACGATCATGGGCTATTCGATCAACGACAAGGTCGTGGTCTATGACCGGGTGCGCGAGAACCTGCGGCTGTACCGCCGGATGCCGCTCAGGGAACTGATCGACCGCTCCATCAACGAGACGCTGAGCCGCACCATCGGCACCTCGATGGCGCTGTTCCTGGCCACCGTGCCGCTGGCGCTGTTCGGCGGCGAGGCGTTGCAGGAGTTCGCCTACGTGCTGCTGTTCGGCGTCGTGCTGGCGACCTCGTCGTCGATCTTCATCGCGGCACCCATCCTGCTGTATCTGGGCGAGCACCGGCTGCGCCGGCCGGTCCCCGAAGGGGAAGCGGCAACGCCGACCCCGGTATCGACGCCTTAAGGCGTGGCCTCGTCCAGGCCGCTTTTACGGGAAGAGGCCGCGTCCCCCTCGGGGCGCGGCCAACCGCCCGCAATCGCGGCCGATGCGGATAACAGGGGAATGGACCCATGGCGGAAAAAGCCCTTTTGCTGCTGTTCTTCGTCAGCACGAACGGCCCGGCGACCGTGCCGTTCGACACCCTGGCCCAATGCCGGGCCGCCCAGCCGGCCATCGTCGACAACTACCGGGACATGACCGGGATTACGCCGATGGCCCGTTGCATCGCCATCAAGGTTCCCGAAACAACAGGGCCGGCGGCGACCGTTATGGCAAGGCAAGCGAAGCTCCTTTGGCGCGAGGCAAGCCTCACGGCCCACGCGAGTGAGGTTGACTGCCGGCGTATCCCCATCATCGAGAGACATCCCCGATGGTCAGCGACAAGCCGTGCGTCCCAGAATGTGATGAAGACCCCCTTGATACTTTTTGGGCCTTGGGCTGGCGCTCCGTCGACCTGGAATCGCCGGTGGCGGATAAGATCACGGCCGCCGCCCTACCCAAGGAGGTTCGGCTGCTGCTCGATCATCGGCGCAGCATGACGGCCACCTTGGCCGGTTATTGGCAGGGTGACATTACGGCGCGTGTTCTGGTGTCGGATCATACAGCCCAGCCAGATCGGCTCCAGCGGTTCACCACGCTGGTTCGCGCGTCCGATGCCTTGCCCGTGGCGCTGGCCGCTCTGTCCGTTCATCTTCCGGCCATCGGCCCGGATGTCGGCGGGCGCCTCATGACAACCTCCATACCCTTCGGGCGCTTGCTCCTTGATGCCGGGATCGCCTTCACGGCGGAGCCCCTGGGCTTCTTCGCGATGACGGCCGACCGCCGGCTGGCGGCGCTCGGCGGGATCACGGAAGGAAAGGTGCTCTTCGGGCGTATCGTCCGGTTGATCGCCGCCAATCACGTCAGCCTCGGTGGCGCCGTTGAAATTCTACCGCGCTATTAAGCAGATTTATCGGTTTAGGAACTACTGGCAGCTGGGCTTCCCACTTTGCCTGACCGTGGTCGTCGTTGGTAAGCAAGGCGCGGCTCCCGATCTTCTGAGCCGCTCGCATCTAGACCGGTGAAAATCCAGGATACTCTCACCTAAACCTGTTAGCTTTTCTCACCTAAGCTTATGAAAGCCGCAGCTACCACCGCCGTCATCTCTCAGCTAAAGTTGGAGCTGACAATTTCCCTCGCGGTTCGTCAGAAGTGACGATGTTCGGTTTGGCAGTACACACCGACAGTACACCGCGTGAACTGTCTCCCCGTGGGCACACCCGAGAGCGTGTGTCATGGCGAGAAATCTCTATCTACGGTGCGTCGGAGGACGCTGGGATTGGCGGCGTCGCATCCCCAGCCACCTTGTCGAGCGATTCGGCGGCCGGCGGGAACTGGTCCGTAGCATCGGCAGCGTGCCACATGCAGCGGCAAAGGAGCGCGCCCGGCAGTTCACCACTGCTGCGGATGAATTGTTCCAGATGATCGCGAAATCCCCCGAACTGACCGCGGACCAGATCGATTCGCTGGTGGCAGACTACTTCCGCCATCGACTCGAATCGAAAGACGCTTGGCGTGCCCGCTTCCGGCCGGAAGATCCCGAGGAACACGACCGGGCACTTGCCACCGCCGACACCTTGGCGGAAGGCGCCGGCGAATTGCTCAAGATGAACGACGTGGGGGTAGCCACGGAGGCCGCACAGGCGCTCCTGGAGAAGCACGGCCTTGTGGCCAGCAAGAACAACCCGGTGTTCGGTGACCTGAAACGCGCCCTGTTACGGGCCGAGGCTGAGGTCGCCCGGTTACACGCCGCTCGGCTACGCGGGAACTACCGGACGCAGCCGCTCGACCCTCTGGTGACATCAGCGCTCAGTAACGCCGACGAGGGGGTACAGCCGAAAGCGAAGCGGCGAAAGGCGCTGGCGTTGACGGAATGCTGGTACCGCTACACGGAAGCCCGAACCAAAGCAAAGGCGTGGGGCGCCGATATGGCGCGCTTGGTAGCAGACACCCATACCCTGTTCCTCGAATGGGCCGGCGACAAGCCGCTCGACTCATACTCACGGGCGGACGTGGCAGCCTTTATCGAGATGCTCCAGTGCCTCCCCGCGCTGCGGGGCAAGGTGCCCAATTTCACCGGCAAGCCACTCTCCGATCTGGTAGCGATGACCAAAGCGAACCCATCCATCGCCTGCCTGTCGCCCCGATCGGTCAAGAAGCACGCGAATAACCTGTCCACCTTCTTCACATGGGCGGTGGATCAGGGCATCGTCACGGAAAATCCCGCAAAGGGGGTGTTCAAGGCGCCGAAACGCACAACGCGGCGGAACGAAGAGCGGAGCGCCTGGACCGTCGACCAACTCAAGCGCCTCTTCTCGTCGCCCTTGTACCGGGGCTGCAAGAGTGCCGCACGTCGCTCCGAGCCGGGATCGATGGTTATCCGTGACGCCCGCTACTGGTTGCCGCTGCTGGGAGCCTTCCACCCGGTTCGGTTGGAGGAGATCGCTCAGCTTCGAGTCGAGGACATCCGGCAAGAA